>CAIUEV010000022.1 GCA_903898335.1 uncultured bacterium
ATCTGTCGGCTCAACTGGGTAATCGCAGTAAAATTTTAAAAACTGAAAACGGAGGGACCGATTGGCGAGAAATCTATACTGAAAGCGGAGAAGAAAGCTGGGTTAAACAAGTGATCAGTCATCCTTTTATTCCGAATATGGTTTTCGCTTTCAATTCAGCGGGTCTTTTGACGGCCAGTAATGATGGTGGTTTAACTTGGCGAGCTGTTTTTTCCTTTAAAGACGATAAAATCAAAAATCTTATTGTGGATGAGGAAAAAAACGGTTTGGTTTGGGCTCTGACGGAGCAGGGTATTTGGAGATCCGAAGACAACGGTCTGAAATTTGAAAAATTAAGTTTGGGAGAATATGACAGTCTGGGTCATGAATTCTATCTTTTCAAAAAAAACACAGCCGGACTTTTTCTTTCGACCGAAAAAGGTCTTTTCAGAAGTCAGGACGAGGGAATCAGTTGGAAAAGAATAGCCACTTTGAGCGACCCGGGGAATCATCCGGTTACGGATATTACTTTGATTAATAAGGGCCAAAACAACGCTTGGGCGGCGGCGGCGGGAATGGCACTTTATCTTAGCTTTGATGAGGGAACAAGATGGAAACCGATTCAATTTGAAATTACTCGCAGTTTAAATAAGATTATGCTAAAAGAAAATGATTCAAGACAAATGCTTATCGGAGTGACTTCAGCTCGAATCAAGAATTCTTTAGGATTTAAACTGTAAAATGAGACAAAACGTTCACATAATAGGTTCCAAGAAAGAAATGGCTCAACTGGCTGACGATTTCTCCAAAAATCTTTCAGGTGGTGAGGTTTTGCTTATGACCGGCGTTTTGGGAGCGGGAAAAACTTTTTTTTCTAATTTAATAGCTAAAAATTTGGGTGTCTGCGAGAAAGTAACCAGTCCGACTTTCTCTCTCTGTCGGGAATATCAATATTCCGAAGGTAAAAATATTTTACATTTTGATCTCTATCGCCTGAGCTCCTATGCTCAGCTGCAAGAGCTTTCTTTTGAAGACGCTCTCAAAAATGAAAATAATTTAATTTTTATAGAGTGGCCGGAATGTATCCGGGACTTGAATTTGGCCGATAAAATTAATGAATTAGTGCCCAAGAAGACGATTTATTGGATAAGAATAACCTTTGAGAATAATTTAAAAGAGCGAAGAATCGTTTTGGAAAAACATAAAGCTTAACTAGTCTGGAAAATGATATTTTCTGTTTTTAATGTCCTTCTTGCAATCTGTTTTTCTTTTCTTCTTTTATTAATTTTGGGATTGATTCTCAGAAAAATTTTCCCGACAATCAAAAGTCGGATTCTGGGAAACAAGAGAATCGGAGGATCGATTATCCTCTTGTTGGCTTTTTTTGCCATTTTTTGGCTTCAAATCACGAATTCCGGATTTCTTTTGCCAAAAGATATCGCCAGCCTGTTCATCGGTTTTTCGATAATCTTTATTTTTGGTCTTCGAGATGATCTTGATGGCATGAACTGGCAGAATCAAGCTATTGTTCAGAGTATTCTGGCGTTAGTAATTATTTTTGCCGGTGACTCCATTCAACATATCCGTTTACCGAACGGGGAAGTGCTCTACCTCGCCTCTGTGCTTGGAGCGATACTAACATATTTTTGGGTAGTTATCGTTATTAACTCTTTAAACTGGATCGATGGTGTCGACGGTTTGGCCGGAACGGTCAGTCTGGTGACTTTTGCCGCCCTCGGTTTTTTAAGTCTATCGGAAAAAGTCAATCAGCCCAGCACGGCCGCCCTCTGTTTTCTGATGGTTTTTCTGCTGATTTTTTTTCTGGCCTTTAATCTGCCGCCGGCTAAATTTTATCTGGGGACCGTTGGCGTTTGGACTTTGGGTTTTCTTATTTCAGTTATCTCTCTTTATTCGGGAGGCAAGGTGGCCACCACGGCTCTTGTCTTGAGTATACCGATCTTGGATTTTCTGCTGGTTTTCTTGGAAAGAATATTCAGAGGTAAGATTCCGGTGAAGGGTAAAGATAAATTGCATTTACATCAAAGATTGCTTGAGATTGGCTGGTCCCATTTTCAGATAACCGCTTTTTTGGGCTTTACAACTCTTAGTTTGGGTTGGGCTGTTTTGATTTTTCAAACCGCCAACAAAATATATTTGTTTCTTCCTATATCTTTTTTGTTTTTTTGTCTGGGACTGATTCTTCTGAAAAACCGAAAATCGACCAATATAAAATAAAAATACCGATAGGTAGGGTCAGAAGATAATGATCAAAGAGTCCGATCGCCAGAAAAGCGATCAAATTCGCTGCGGAAAGTAACTTCTTGTTGGAAAATCTTAAGAAGGCAAGCACCAAAATAGTTATAAAAATAACTTCACCGATTAAGCCCAGATCGGCCAAAACAAGAACAAAGATGTTGTGTACCGGCTGTTTCTCGAAAAAATAAAAAGGGAAGTCAGAAAATCCGGAAATTTCCTCCGGACCGGTACCCCATCCCCGACCGATAAAGGGGCTTGATTTAAAGCGTTCCAGGTTCGCCTCCAACATTTCCTTTCTCAGCAAGAAGGACTCGCCCTGCCAAAATTTTTCTCCCCAGAAACCTCGCAGTGAGAAAACCAACGCGGATAAAACCAAGAAAAAAAACAGTATTTTTCTCACTTCTTTGATTCCGACCCGCTTATTTAAGAAGATAAAAAGAATTACGATAAAAAGACCGAGCGCGGCTGTTCGAGAGAAAGAAAGGAATAACCCGATTCCTTGAAGAGCAAAAATAAAACCGTAAATTTTCTTTGAAAACAATCTTTGGCGGCTAAAATAAGATTGAGCAACTGTCACAATGGCAAAAAGTTGGAATCCTCCGAGAATATTGGGATGAGGCAAAGTTCCGTAGGCTCTCAAAAAAAGCTCGTTTCCTATCCAGATTCTGGCTAAACCGAGAACATCTTTACTTAAATTGCTCTCTCCAAAAATGGTAAATCCCAAAGATTGGCCTGTCAGAAATTGAATCAAAGCGAAAAACGACTCAACCAGGCTCAAAAAAACAAGAGAAAAAATAAAAATCGACCTCATCTTGATCGAGCGATAAGTGAAAAAAGCGGCGATAAAAACAGCGGTAGCTATTAAAAGCAATCTTATTCCCAGTAGGAGAGAAAGTGCCGGCGATCCGCTCCAGAAGGCTGAAGCTACTGCAAATAAGGGAAAGCTCAGAGCCAACAGAATAAGCAAAATATTTTTTTTAATAAAATTTCCAAACAGAGCTAAAACGCTTCTGCGGTAGAAAAAATATATCGTTACGGTAAATAAAAAAAATAGAGTGACAAAATCAAAAAGATAGAACAAAATTTTTGGAAAGGAAGTTGCGCCGATGGCGCCGGCCGCTGGCTCGAGAGACAAAGTAGGTGATAGGACCGCCGTTAAAAGAAAAAAAAGAAAGATAATCGGGAAAATTTTTTTTTGGTTCAACATAATTTTCTAATATAACCGATGGAAAAAATAAGAATAGCTCGACCGATACTTTTTATTACTCGAACCTACCCGCCGGTTTTGGGCGGCATGGAAACCCTGAGTTTCAACTTAATTAAAAATGTTAGCGCTCTGACCCCGACCAAGACCGTAATTAATCGCTATGGGAAGAAAGCGCTACCTTTTTTTCTTCCATGGGCTTTGCTTCGAGCCTTTATTCTAATACTTGTCAATAAAATTAAAGTTGTCCACCTATCGGATGGTGTCATGGCTCCTCTGGGTGTAATTTTAAAATTTTTTTTCAAAAATATTAAAATTGTTTGCAATATTCACGGATTGGATATTACCTATGCCGAAAAATCTCTTATTTACAAAAAGGTGAATCTGCCGGCCATCAATAGATTGGACTTGTTAATCGCCGTCAGTCAAGACACCAAAGAAACATGCGTTAAATTCGGTTTAAATCCCAAAAAGATTATTGTTATTCCTAACGGTACCGATACGAAAGAAAATTACAGACTTTCACTTAAGGAAAATTTCTCTCAAAAACGCGCTATCGGCAAACGCCTGATACCCGAAACAGATTTTTTTGATCAGGAGGAAAATTTTTTAATCCTTTTTCTGGGACGCATTGTCGAGCGAAAAGGATTACACTGGTTTGTTGAAAATGTTATACCGCAACTGCCCGATCGAGCCAAATTAATCGTAGCCGGTTCCGGATCGTTCGAATTTAAGGTTAAAGAAATTATTGAACGGAAAAAACTAAACTCCCGAGTTTTGATGCTTGGCTTTATTTCCAGCAAAGTCAAGAGATTCCTGCTCAATGTTTGCGACATTTTGATAATGCCAAATATTGAAGTGGAGGGAGACAAAGAAGGCTTTGGAATAACGGCGATTGAGGCGGGAGCGGCCGAGCTGCTTCCTTTAGTCTCGGGTATAGAAGGCCTAAAGGATGCTATTTCTCACAAGAAAAACGGTTTGATTTTTCCCTCTTTGGATGCTGCCAAGTATCGCAAGACTATAGAATTTTTAATGGAAAATCCGGACTTTAGAATCGATTTGGCCAAAAAATCACGACAATACGTTAAAGATCACTTCGACTGGTCGGTTGTTGGCAAAAAATATTTAGCGGAATTCGATAAAATAAATAAATAAAATTTTTTGAAGATGTCGATTTTTCTTAATTCAATTCTTGATTATTTGATTTTATTTTCAGTCTTCTCGGTTTTGGTTTTACTGCCCGGTTATTTTTTTATTCGAGTTATTTTTTCTCAAAGTTTTCTAAACAAGACGGCAAGTTTTTTACCGACCAACTTCAGACCCTATTTTAAGCGATATTTTTACTTTTTGTTTGCTCCGGGGACCGGGCTGTTTCTGGTTGATTTTTTAATGTTAATACTCGGCCGATTGGGGGTTGAATTTGGCTTTAAATCATTGTTTATCGGCTCTGCTGCCGTAACCGCCGCTCTGTTTTTAATCGATTATTTTTTAGTCAATTCCCTGCCAAAAAAGGAAAAAAAATCCGTACCCAAAAATTTGAACAGAGGCTTATTTTTGGCTTTGGCGGCTATTTGGA
>CAIUEV010000023.1 GCA_903898335.1 uncultured bacterium
TCGATTTACTCAGAGAAAAAAGAATAGTCGAATAGCGAGCTTTTGCCTAATTTAAAATTAAAAGTTAATTGTAGATATATATAAATAAAGAAGATAAATGATTGGAATATTAGTTTTGATTTTAGTTTTAGCTTCTTTTTTGTTGCTTAGCGGCGCTATTATTTATCATTTATGGCGATATAGCCCGGAGAGAAAACAAGCGGTGGTTCTTATAATTATTTATACGGTTATATCCTTGCTTCTGATTTCCTTTTTTCTGAATTCATTCAGTCGGATTAATTGGAACGGGAGTTAAATTAAAAGCTAATCGGAGAACATGAAAAAAAATATCACTTTAAGAGACTTCAGAGAGTCCGTTGCCAAGGGTCGGAAAATTCAAGAGATTGTGGGAGAATACTTTTCTCGTATTGAAAAAGCCGATCCGGAAAGCAAGACTTACTTGACTTTGAATAAGGAAGCGGCTTTGGCCGAAGCGAAAAAAGTTGATTTAAAAATAGAAAACGGCGAAAGAATAGGCTCTCTGGAGGGAGCTCCGGCTTCCGTCAAAGACGTTCTCTGTACCAAAGGCCTTCGCACCACTGCCGCTTCAAAAATCTTGGATAATTTCGTTCCTCCTTACGACGCTACCGCCGTTGCTCAACTCAAAAAAGAGGGCGCCATCATTTTAGGCAAAACCAATTGTGACGAATTTGCCATGGGTGGATCGGGAGAAAATTCCGCTTACGGAGTTTGCCCCAATCCTCTTGACAGAGAAAGAGTTCCGGGTGGATCGTCCTCCGGATCGGCCGTCGCCGTGGCCGAGAATCTTTGCATTTATTCTCTTGGCTCCGACACCGGTGGATCCGTCCGTTTGCCCGCCTCTTTTTGCGGAATTTGTGGAATGAAACCGACCTATGGCCGCATTTCTCGCTACGGATTAATCGCTATGGCCTCTTCTCTGGATCAAGTCGGAGTAATGGCCAATGATGTTTCCGATATTGCGGAGGTGCTGAGCGCCATATCCGGTCCTGATCCGATGGACGGCACCTCAAGCGGGGTCGCCGGTCAAAATTTTAGTGACGATTTTGAAGAGGGGGTCGCCGGGCTAACCATTGCCTACAACAAAAAATCGATCGGGCAATCCGATCCGGCTATTGCGAAAGCCTCCTTTGAATTCCTTAAAAAATGGGAAAATGCCGGCGGAAAAACGGAAAACATAGAGATTCCCTTTCTGGGAGAAGAAGCCGTCGCCTGTTATTACATAATTACTACCAGTGAAGTTAGCAGCAACATGGCTCGTTTCGATTCCAGTCGCTACGGTCAAGTCACCCGAAAAAGCCTGGAAGACTCGACTAACTGGAAGGATTTTATCAGTCTGAATCGAGGAGAGTTGCTGGGAAAGGAAGTCAAAAGAAGAATTATTATGGGCACATTTTGCCTTTCCTCCGGCTACTACGACGCCTACTATGCCAAAGCCCAAGCGGTCCGAGCCAACATCAAAAAGAAGCTCAACGAAATATTTAAAAAATATCCTTTAATTTTTACTCCAACCAGCCCGGATCTCCCCTTTAAAATCGGAGAAAGAATGAACGACCCGGTAAAAATGTATTTAGCCGACGCTTTCACTACCAGTGCCAATCTGGCCGGGATTCCCGCCATTTCAATTCCAATCGGAGAAACTGGTCTAAACGGAAAAAAACTTTCCATCGGCGGCCAATTAATGGCCAATGCTTGGGAGGAAAAAACTCTACTCCGAGGAGCTTACTGGGCGGAAAAAATTCTTGAAGAAAAATAATCAAAGCAAAAGATGCTAAAGAAAAAATCTATTTACTTTGCTTTTTTAGTCGCCCTGACTTTTTTTGTTTATATTTTCTTTCAACACGTTGACTTCCAAGGCTATGAGGACGAAACCTACAACAGAATCAGGGAGAATTTAGCCACCGGCCAGTTCAAAGCCAGTCGTTGCGGCTACGGTCAAATCGTTCTTGAGACCCCCTTTGTTTTTATCGGAGAGCTGCTAAATGGAATTTTAAACGGTAAAAAAGATGAATTTATCAGAATCGCCGCTCTTTTTTACAGTCCTTTCATAACCGCTCTGACCGTTGGTGTCGCCTTTTTGCTATTCAATCTTTTTCTTTCAATCAGACAAGCTGCTTTTTTGGCCGTTGTTTTTGGCTTTGCTACCATGGCTTTCCCCTATGCCCTGATTGGCATGGAGCCGACTTCGGTTCTTTGCCTCGCTTTAAGTGTTTTTTTTCTTTTTCGCTACGGAAAAACACAGAACAAAAAAGATCTTTTTTTTAGCGGATTGGCCTTCTTCAGTCTCTTCTTCGGCAAATCTTACTATTTTTTCACCGGTCCCGCCTTTGCTCTTTATTTGTTACTGGACTCGATAGAGAAAGAAAAACCTTGGTTTAAAGAAACTTTTATGCGCTTGCTAATCTTTTTTTCACCGCTGATAGCCATCTTTCCACTGTATATTATCGGTAACAACGCTTCCTACGGCGACTACCTTAAGTCTCCTTACGTGCTTCAAAATGAACTTTTCGGCGGAGAGAATTTTATTTTTGGTCTTTACGGGCTTATTTTCAGTTTCGGAAAAAGTTTCTTTATTTATAGCCCGATTTTGATTCTGTCCCTGTGGACTTTTAAAACTTTTTATCGCCATTTTCGTAAAGAAGCTATTTTTGTGTCAGTCTACACAGTCATATTGCTTCTCTTTGTTTCGCGCGTTCATTGGTGGAGTGATGAAACTTGGGGTCCTCGTTATTTGGTTTCTCTCTGTTTTATCCTTTCAATCCCCCTGATTGCGCTTTTCAACGAAGAATGGCAAATCAAAAAATATTTTTGGAAAATATTTTTGGTTCTGGCCGGTCTCAGTTTGGCTTTTCAAATGTTGGGGGGTTTGGCTCGCTATGGAATATTCCCTCGTACCTTGGCTGATGTATATCGTCA
>CAIUEV010000024.1 GCA_903898335.1 uncultured bacterium
CGTCCCGCTGATCGTTAATCCTCCCGTACCTTGAATCAATCCGGTAGTAGCGTTAACTCCTACCGAAGTTACTAAACCTGCCGTTGAGACAGAAAATTCCGTTCCGTTGGTTCCTCCCGCAATACCCCCTCTTACGTCCAATTTGGCGTTAGGTGTCGCCGTCCCGACACCCACATTTCCGCCCGTGAAAAGTGCCGAGTAAGTAGCGTTTGAGAAGGTGGAAGTGCCGGTGAAAGTGTTGTCGGAAACCCCGGTTTGAGTATAAGCGCCGTCATTGGATATGCCCGATATTCCGCTTAGGTATCCTGTATTTGAGATGCCCCAGTCGGAAGAAGAAAGCGAAATTAAGTTTAGTCCTGAGCCGATTACCACCGCCCCAGTCGAAGTCCCTGTATTAATATTCGTTGCAAAATTCGATGAAGCATTAAGATTAATAATCCCGCCTGTCACCGTAGCCCCGGCATTGCCGGTAATCAATCCTTGAGCGGTAATGTCACCGTCCTCATCAATTCTGAATCGTTCCACTCCATCGACGGCCACTCCGAACAGCGGAGCGTTCTCGATAACTGAAGAAGGATTGATATAAATGGAAGATTGGCCTATTCCAGTGGAAACCGGTTCATAAGTGAAGATCGCCTGACCGGTGGTGGTCGAACCGCCCAAGTAGGCGTTGCCGGCATAGAGGTTTGACCAGCGCAAGGCGCCCGAACCCAAATTGTGGGCTAAGTTACTTTCCGGAACAATGTTTCCTCCCGCCGTGATAGTGCCACCATTAACGTCCAAATTCATGCTTACTCCCGCAAGAGATACACTGCCGGTAGCGGTCGTCATGCCGATATTTCCACCGGCATTAACATTGTAGTTACCCGTCGGGGTCAAAGTAAAATGTCGGCCATCGACAGTTAAGTCCAATCCCGCATTGATATCGATATTCGCATTCCCCGTCAAATCCAGCTCTCCACCGTCCGAAGCGATGCTAACCCCCGCACCACCCAAAGTGACGGTCGAATCGGAATCTATAGTGACCGCTCCCGTTGAATCTATATTAGTCGTTCCCGTTGGAGTAAGCGTAAAATTAACACCGTCGATAGTAATATTCGTGCCGGCATCAATGTCCAGATTGGCCGATGATTGCATCTTTAATTGTCCTCCGTCCGCTATCAAATTCATGGTTTGGCCACCGATAGCCACTGTGCTGTCCGCATCGAGAGAAATCGTCGAAGGGGAATCGACCGCTAATGACCCTTCCGAGAAAGAAGCATTTCCTCTTACTTCCAATTTGAATTCCGGATTGCTCGTTCCAATTCCGACGTTTCCTTCAATTATCGCTCCGTTTTCTGTAACCGATTTTTCGCTATATGATGAGCCTATTGCCATATTTCCCTTAACCGAAAGTTTGGCTCCGGGATTGATCGTATTAACACCGACGCCGCCCGTCCCTCCCGGCATCAAGGCCAGATTTTCGTTTTCACCGGTAGTAATATCACTGTTCACCCCCAACATTTGTAACGTTCCCGTTATCGTATCCCCCGTCACATTGACATAAGTCGGATTTAATGCATCCTCAAATTGGGTTGAAGTCAGGATATCTCCGCTCGAGCCGCTCAAGGTGTATGTTGAATTTTCCGACAAATCACCGACGTCAATTATTCCATAAGCCAGGCCGTTCGATTCAAGCATTTTCAATTCACTGTTCTTATCGTTCAAAACAATATCGTACTGCCCTGTCTGATTCCAATCCTTGTTCAGTTTATCCAGATTAAGAGTATCTCTATCGAGAGAGACACCACTGTTTCCGGTCAGATTTGTATCCGCCGAAATATCCACTCCGGAAATGGTTTCGCCCGTGTGCGTATGAGAATCGGCTTTGATCTGGATATCGTCAATTGATCCCCGCTTTACATCTCCGTTCAAAACAAGATTTTCCACTTCTTCCTTCGTGTCAACCGTTCCCGCTCTACTTAAACTATCATGATCAGTCAGCGTCTCCGCTGAATGTTCATGTGAATCATCCAGAACTTTGGCATTTTGAAAGCCGCCTCCGAGATCTCCACCGAAAACGGCTTCTTTCAACTTATCGGAAAGTGTTTTACTCATTGCCAAATTACCCTGCTTTTCACCATTGTGATAAAGCAAGGTAAAGGTAGTCAGAATTATAGCCAAAACAGTTGATATGGTCGCCAGTGTCGGCATTAGAGGTGGGAGCTTTACACCATTCAATCTCGACCAGAAGGATGTCTGATTATTAATCTCCCCCGTATCATCGTTTAGACTTTCTACGGGTAATTCGGTTTTAGTGGTTTCAACCGGTTGATATATGGGGGAATCTTGGGCTATTGTTTCAATTATATTATTGTCTTCTTCCGAAGTCACTTTTATCGGAACCGCTACGCTTTCCGATTCAGTAAAATCATTCTTCTCTACAGAATTTTCGGTTTTTATTTCAGATTGAGGTTCTGAGAATATGCCAACATTTTCATTCTCCTCACTCTCAGTTGAGGGGGAGAACCCCATCAGGGGCGAGGGGGTTGAAGAAATATTGTTGCTGTTATCGATTTCTTCATTCAACCCTTCCGCCTCATCGTCTAGCTTCTCAGCCACCTGACTACCACTAGGAAAACTCTCCGCCAACTTAGGAGAGGGGAAAATCACCTCTTCGTTGTTCTTATCTTCCTCTTTTAATTTTTCTACCTGTTTCTCCATCTCCGTCTCCTCCTCTTCTTCCACTTCCCTTTCGTCGAAAAAAACCGGTCGAGGTTTCGCCGCTTTTTCTTTTTTACTTAGCAAATAACTGATAAGTTCGGGGCTTTTTTTAGCCAGACTCGCCACTTCTCTTTGCTTAAAACCGCCTTCCACCAAAAAAAGAACTATTTCTCGCTGTCTTTCATTCTCCTGCAAATTTTTTTTACGTAGAAGACTGAGGCCGGCAGAACCAAAACGAACCTTGACCGATTCCTTGGCCAAATCTAAACGCTGTTTTTTTTGATTTTTATCAAGCTTTTTGCGACCCACTTTTTTATTTGATTTTCAATTTTTTTAAATAACTATTTTTATTTTAATAGAGCTTAAAAACCTGTCAACTTTTATGATAAAAACATCACCTAAAAATCCCAAAAAAACAGTTCCATAAAAGAAAAATCTAGACTTGAAGAATTTTCCTGGTCGTGATAATGGCGGCGGCGATGACAGCCCAGGCAAAAATAAATATTTTAAAAGAAAAACCGTCGAAGAAATGCTTAATTTTATCGAGCCAAGTTAATCCACCGGAACTACCGGTTCCCGCGATAAAAGTTTTTTCTACTCGGTCGAATTCTTCTGCTCGTGTCTTTTTAGGGTTCTCTTCAAATTTAAAATAACTCTTTTTAATCAGGATTTCTCCCTCTTTGTTATTTTCAGGGGCTGAAGATTTATTTTCATTTTCAGTCTCTTGAATGTTTGTCTTCCCGTTGCTATTATGGATCGTCGAAGCCGTTTCGCCTGGAGAAAAAGATAGTCCTTCAACGGATCGCCCCTCCTCCGAATCTTCCCTTGCCAAAACCGCCACTCCTTCCTCGGTCCCCTCATACTCAAAAATCGCCTCGAGATCTCCTTCCATTTCCACCGGACCGGAGAATAGTCTAATTGAATCTTTATCTTCAGAAAGCGAAAAATCGGAGTCTCCATTTCTGAAGACTTTAGTTTTTTCTCCCGGTTTAAGCGTGGGTAATCCCTTCTCGGGTAAAATATTTTGAGAAGTTAAAAAAAGTTCGTTTTTGTCACTGGAGGTGTATAAAACCCAGCCGGCCAGAGACACTTCTTCCCGACCGACATTTTTTATCTCCACCCACTCTCCCTCAGGTTGCGGCAGATTATCCTCTCCCATCGGATTGGGCAGAGCTCCGGATATAACGATTTTTCTCTCTGGATTTGAATTATCGGTATCGGAAACTATGTCAGCTGCCCCACAATAAAGATGCCCAAAAAGCATAAAGAAGAAAGATAAAACAAAAATTTTGATAACCGCTATTTTCATCGCTGCCAAGATTTTAATTATTACTTCCCTTTTCTACTCCAAACAACTTAAATTTTTCTTAAATTCAGCTTAAAAAATCTATAGCTCAAAGGAATTTTCTCTCTCCGCCCAAGTCTTTTAATAGCAAAATACAAAAGCCCCCTGAATAAAAATCCAAGGGGCTTTTGTTCTCTGCCGGCTTACGTTGAAACCGACTAGAGGAGATATGAAAAAACTTAAAGTGCTAAACACTGACTTCCGAAAACGGAAACGAACTATAGATTGGAAACTCTGGCGCTGTAGCGCTTCAAATTCTCCAATTGGGCCGGGGTCAAATTCTTGGCCTTAGTCATCGCATCGGTAATTAACTGTTCCGAGAACACTCTAACGTCACCTTCTTTGATTCTACCCGAAGCTACGTTCTTGCGAAGATAGTCCTCCAAATAAATCTTATGCTCTTTGGTGATTGAAGCGTCCGGGTTTTGAGCTAAATACTCCTGGACGGCTTTTCTTGCCAAGTGAGTTAGACCGTCGCCCTTGGCTGCTGAAACGTGAAGACCTTCGATATTCTTCTCAATCTTGGCTTCTGGCTTGGCAACTGGCTTTGATTCCTCAGTCGGTTTAGGAGTTTCGACCGGCTTTTCGGTCTTTTTCTCTTCTACCTTTGGTTCCTCAGCTTTCTTATCTTCAACCTTGACTTCGCCTTCTTTCCCCTCTTCTTTAACAACAACCTGACTATCGGCAGATTCCTTTTCCTTGACGTTGATTTCTTCGGTTGGAACAGTCTCCTCCTCTAAAGCCACCTCTTTTTCTCCGATAAGAGCGTCTATTCGACTTTGTTCCTCTTCGGCCGGTTTGCTGGAGTAGTTGTAAATTCCAACGGCGATCAACACCACAATGATGACAGAAAGAATCACTCTGAGGTTGTCCTGGAACCATTCTTTGGCGTTTTCCCAAGCGTTGCCCTCTTCGTTGTACTCTTCATCTTCTTCGACAAAAAGGTCTTCATCTTCATCTTCTTCGTACTCTTCGACTTCGTTTTCACGGCCTTTGTTCTCTTCCGCTTCGGAGGTGTTTTTCTTGTTTTCTTCCATTTTTGCACCTCCTCTCTTGTGATTGGTTTTTTAAAGTACGGAACGAATTTGAAAAAATTCGTTCTTTTTCGACCGTCAAGTAATCCTAAAGACAAGATCTCTTTTTGTCAAAAAACTGAAAAATTTTATTTTCATCCCTATCCCAATATTTAGTTAGCCTGCTCCGCAATCTACCTCTTCGATATTTCAGTAAGTTATTTCTTCTTTCTAACTTTACAAACTCTCCCCTTGCTACTCCCAAATTTATCCTTTAGAATGGCCATATCTTCTAAAAAATTATCTCCATTTTATGAATAATATTTATCTTGATTACGCCGCCACAACCCCGCTCTCTCCAAAAGTGAAAAAAGCTATGGATCCTTACTGGTCCGACATCTTCGGCAATCCGATGTCTATGCATCTTTTTGGTCAAAAAGCGGCTGAGGGAGTTGAGCAATCCCGACAAATATCCTCTGACTATTTTTCCGTCCAGCCGGAGGAAATAATTTTCACCTCCGGTGCCACTGAAAGCAATAACTTAGTCGTTAAGGGAATAGTCAGTGCGATATCTCTCTATAATAAGCGCTATATCGGAAGAGTAAATTCCCCTGAAAATTTCACCCCTCACATCGTCACTTCTTCCTATGAACACCACTGCCTTCTAAACAGCGTCAAAAAAATCGTCGCTCGAGGACTGGCCGAGGCTACCTTCATCGAGCCAAATCGAGATGGAATAATCGACCCCGAGAAAGTTATTTCCGCCATCAAAGACAACACCGTTCTGGTTTCAATCATGTATGTCAATAATGAAATCGGGACCGTAAACGACTTAAAAACCATAGGTGAAGCTTTGAATAATATCAAAATTAAAAGAAAAGAAAAAGCGGGCCTGATTGACAAAGAAGCGCTCCCTATTTATTTCCACAGCGATCTCACTCAAGGAGTCAATTTTCTTGATTGCAACGCCAAAAAACTAAATCTGGATCTCTTCTCGATGTCCGGCCATAAAATCTACGGACCCAAAGGTGTCGGCCTCTTAGGGGTTAAAAAAGGCGTTATTATAGAGAAAATCCAACAAGGAGGCGATCAGGAATTTAATCTGAGATCGGGAACTCACAATGTAACCGGCATCGTCGGGCTAGGTAAAGCTCTTGAAGAAGTTTCGAGGAACAAAAAAATCCAAACAAAAAAGGTCGCTTCCTTGCAAAAACACATGGCGAAAAAGCTAAAAAAAAGGATAAAAAATATTCAAATTAATGGCTCAATGAAGCGAAGAATCGTTAACAATTTGAATATCAGCTTCAAGTAAGTTGAGGGTTAGAGCCTGCTGCTTCTTCTCTCTGCAGCCGGCATCGCCTGCTCAACCGGTTCCGCCTGCTCCAGCGAGTCTCTCGAGCCCTCACACGTTCTTTTGAGCATCGGCTGCAGCCATCCGGAAGCTCACAGCAGTCTTCGTTTTTCCTTAAGCCATTTGACCAAAAAAGAAGACCTCGACCGAACAGTCGAAGTCTTGGCGGAATCAGTTGAAAAACTGAGAAACATTACCGGCGAAATAAAGCGCAAACTATAAAGTCACATTATATCTCATTCCCCTTTTCCACTTAATCTTTTTACTTGTATTGCTGGATTTTTTCGTCCATTTGTATTTGTAGACTTTTACTTTTACTTTGCTCGGATCAAGGGCTGTGAACAAACTGGCTCTACCATTTTTGTCAGTAAGATCCTGATCTATAAGTCTTCCTGAGCTAGCATCATATACTTTCACCAAAGACCCCTTGGAAACTTTAATTTTACCGTCTTTTTTCTTCTTTACCGTTACGCTCATTTTTTTGTAGTTTTTACCGTCAATAAACTCAGAGCTATTCAGAGTATTCCCCTTGAGCCTTTCCACGCCCTCATCGCTGGTGTCCATAATCCAAAAACGCTCAGTCAAAGCACCGTCCTTAGTCGCCCCCGCCTTGTAAAACATAGACAAGCCGATAGTTCTGGCTCCACTAGACAACATGTTCTCTCTGTGTCCTTCCGAAGCCTTCCACGCCTCAAAAATACCTTCTGCAGTGACATACCCCCATCCCATATTTTCAGTCAAAAAATAGAAGCCGAAATCTTGGCTTCTCTCCTCCGGTGCTCGACCGGTGCTGTCATAGTGTTCGTGGACTTTTGGATCATCCGGATGATTGGCGAAGTCTTCCGCCATAAATTCGGCCGCGTTTTGAACCGATTCGGTCGGCTTAAGTTCGGTCAATTTATTTTCTTTTCTGTAATTATTAATGAGATCGACAACTTTTTGTTCCTCAACGTCCAAAGAAGCGGCTTTAACGCTCGAGGAGCTCAAGAAAACACATGCGCAGAAAGCCAAAATAAGCAAATTATTTTTAGTTTTCATTTTGTTTTAATTTACTGAATTACTTTTCAGATTATACAACGATTTTAAAGTCAAACAAAATTCACTTAAAAAAACCATATAAAAATTTTTCTAGACAAATAAAAACACCCCCGCCAATATGCCCCTAAAAAATAATTTGTGAGCTGGGGGGGTGCTTCCCCCAGACAGAAGGCATCAGAAGAGATAGACTGATTCTATCGCTTTTGGCGCCCTCCGGTCCGGGGGAATCAAAAAAACACCTTCAAATTTCACACATTTATTTTTTGGTAAAATTTGAA
>CAIUEV010000025.1 GCA_903898335.1 uncultured bacterium
CAACAAAAACAGCAACAGCAACTCGAATAAAAACAGTAATTCAAACAGCAACAAGAATAGCAACAAAAACGATAACGACAACAAAAAAAGTTCCAAGAAAAAGAAAGACTAGGCCTGAGGAAATTATCAAGAAATAAAAAAAGAGACTCGTAAAAACGGGTCTCTTTTGGTTTTAGCTAAGGTGTCGACTCAGATTAATATCGGGGGGTTCTGGGATATGGATCGACTAGCACTCTTTTGGGCTTGCGCAGGTGATCGATTAAAAAATCAATCTTCCACTGATCAACCCCGGCGATAATTCCGTCGTTGATCATTTCTCTCAAGAAATCGGGGGCGTACTGGGATCCATTTTTTATGTCCGCAATGGCCTGATCAATATAAGCGTCGGATCCTCCATACTCAGCTGCAACAATTAAATTGTCGCCGAATATTGAGCAAGCCGCCACCAAAGCAATAAATGCGAACACTCCGGCAAACTTTTTCTGCATCCCTCTTCTCCTTTTCCAAAGAACTTATTTGACGCGAGATTATGTGATTTATTTTCATTTTGTCAAGCATTTCCGGACTTTACACTCTTTAAATATGGTATATACTTGCTGTGCGTAGTAAAAGACTAAACTAAAATCAATATGCGTAAAAAGGAAAAAATTTGGTTTTTCTTCGTTTTTTTGTTTCTGGGACTAATCGGCACGCTCAATAACGCCTTGGCCGTTTGTCCTGTTTGCACCGTTGCCGTAGCCGGCGGTCTCGGTGTTTCTCGTTGGCTGGGTATCGACGATTTTATTTCCAGTCTTTGGATCGGCGGGTTGAATCTTTCCCTTATTTTTTGGACTTTGAGTTATCTGAAACGAAAAGGAAAGTTTAATCTCACCAACGGTATCGTTGTTTTTTTTCTTTTTTACACTACCACTATTTACTCGCTTCATTGGTACGGAGCACTCTGGATAAGAAGGAATACGCTCTGGGGAGTAGATAAGATTATTTTGGGGATCATAATCGGGACTGTTATTTTTTGGGCCAGCGCCATTTTAAACAGTATTTTAAAGAAAAAGAATGGCGGTCGAGTCTATTTTCCTTTTCAGAAAGTCGCTCTACCCAGTTTCTTTCTTTTAATTGCGAGCTTTATTTATTATTTCGCCTGCAAATGTTTGAATATTAATTAAAATTACCATGGAAAACGAAAGAGTTAAAAATAGGGAGATAGTCACTGAGATGGAACAATCCTATTTGGATTATGCTATGAGTGTTATTGTTTCCCGCGCTTTACCGGATGTCCGTGACGGCTTAAAGCCCGTTCATCGTCGCATCCTTTATTCGATGCACGGTCTCGGACTGCGTCACAATGTCAAGTATCGAAAATCCGCTCTGGTGGTCGGAGATGTGCTTGGAAAGTATCATCCTCACGGTGACACGGCCGTTTACGATACTTTGGTGCGTATGGCTCAGGATTTTTCCTTTCGCTACCCTTTGATTGACGGGCAAGGAAACTTTGGTTCAATGGATGGAGACAGTGCGGCCGCCATGAGATACACCGAATGTCGAATGGCTCAAATGGGAGAAGAAATGCTGTTGGACATAGAGAAAGAAACGGTTGACTTTGTTCTCAACTATGACGCCAGCCGAAAAGAACCTCGGGTTTTGCCGACTCGACTGCCTCAGTTTTTACTCAACGGAACCATGGGCATCGCCGTTGGAATGGCCACCAACATCCCTCCTCATAATCTTGGAGAAATAGTTGATGCTCTCATAAAAGTGCTCGAAAAACCGGAAACAACCATTGAGGAGCTCATGGAAGATTTTAAGGGTCCCGATTTTCCCACCGGGGGAACTATCTTTAGCAAAAAAGATATTCTGCAAGCTTACGCCACCGGTCGCGGCCGGATTTTGACACGCGCCGAAGCAGATATTCAAGAAGGACCAAAAGGTTTCCGCATTGTCGTGAAGGAAGTCGTCTATCAGACAAACAAGGCTCAAACAATCGCTAAAATCGCCGAGTTGGTTAAACTTGGAAAGCTGGACGGAATCAGAGACTTGAGAGACGAATCTAATAAAGACGGCGTTCGCATCGTCATCGAACTGAAAAGAGACGCTCAGCCGAATAGGGTTTTAAACAAACTCTATTTGATGACCGACTTACAAAAAGCCTTCAACGTAAATATGTTGGCCTTGGTTGATGGAATTCAACCGAGAGTTCTTGGCTTGAAAGAAGTTTTGGAATATTTCGTTATCCATCGCCGAGAAGTGGTAAGACGTCGCACCGAATTTGAGTTGAGAAAAGCCAAAGAGAGGATGCATATTTTGGAAGGTCTGAAAAAAGCTCTTGACCACATAGATGAAGTCATCGCCGTCATCAAGAAATCCAAGAACAAAGAAGAGGCTCACAGAAATTTAGTGGCTAAATTTAAATTCTCCGACGTCCAAGCTGCCGCGATTCTTGAAATGAGACTGCAAACCCTGTCCGGATTGGAGAGAAAGAAAATCGAAGATGAGCTTGAAGAAAAGAGAAAACTGATTAAAGAGCTCGAGGCAATTTTGGCCTCGGAAGAGCTGTTGAAGGGAGTCATTAAGAAAGAGTTTCTTGAGGTTAAAGACAAATTCGCCGATCCGCGCCGCACCAAAGTTATGGCCAGAGGCATTAAGGATTTTTCCGCCGAAGATTTGATTCCTCAAGAAGAAACGCTTATTGTTGTCACCAGAAGCGGCTACATAAAAAGAACCAGCCCTAAACAATATCGAACTCAACACCGCGGAGGCAGGGGAGTTATGGGCGCCGGAATGAAAGAAGATGACTCAATTAGCCATCTCTTCTTGACCAACACTCACGCCGATATTCTTTTCTTTACCAGCCTGGGAAGAGTATTTCAGCTGAAAGCCCATGAGCTGCCGGAATTTTCTCGCTCCGCCAAGGGCCAAGCTCTGGTCAACTTTCTTAATTTATCTCCGGGCGAGAAAGTCACCGCCATCATTAGCTTAATGGACGCGGAAAATCTGAAATATTTCCTGTTCATAACCAAAAACGGCGTCATCAAAAAGACGGAGAAATCAGCTTTTGACAATGTGAGAAGAAGCGGTTTGATTGCCATCCGGCTCAAAGATGGGGACGAACTTTCTTGGGTTAGAGGAAGTTCCGAGCAAGACGAAATAATTTTAGTCTCAGCTAACGGACAGGCCATAAAATTCAAAGAGAGAGAAATTCGACCAATGGGTCGATCCGCTTCCGGAATCAGAGGAATGCGTCTCAAGAGCGATGATCATATCGTCGGCATCAGCTCATCCGGCATAGAAGACAAAGATAAGTTGATGCTCAACATCAGTGCTAACGGACTCGGGAAATTCTCAGCTCTTTCCAGCTACCGGATTCAAGGAAGAGGAGGCAGCGGCATTAAAACCATGAAAATAAACAAAAAAACCGGCCAATTGGTGTTGGCTCAAGTTGTGGACAAAAACGAGCGAGAAAGCAAAGACCTCATTGCCACTTCACTCGAGGGCCAAGTTATCCGAACCCCACTGAAAAAAATTCCTATCATCAGTAGAAATACCCAGGGAGTAAAGATAATCAAGCTCAAAGAGGGAGACAGTGTCTCTTCGGGGGATATTATCGACACAGAAAAAGAAGCTTAAACTTCTTTAAATAAAAATAAATGTTACCCAAAAAAACAAATGATTTCAACAAAAAGAAGAAAGGAATGTTGATTCCGTTTGTTTTGGTTTTTGGTGGTATCCTTTCTCTGATTCTGGTTGGGCTGCTGAGCTACATCGCCCTAAGATATGAACATTCTTTAAGGCAGACTTCAAAAAGTAAAGCTCTTCAAGCCGCCGAGGCGGGTTTGAATTACTACCATTGGTACGTTATCCATGCCTTGGAAGGAAAATCGGCAGCCCAGATCGACGCCTACTGGGCCGGTACGCCCCTTGGGGTTCCTTTCTATGAGAACCAGATAAGTGACAGCGAAGGAGAAACAATGTTGGGCTACAGAGTGGAGGTCACTCCTCCCGATGTCGGCTCTATGATAATTATGGTTGAGGTAACCGGCTGGGACACCAAAAGACCAAACCTGACTCGAACTCTAAAAGCTCGACTCAGAAAACCTTCTTGGAGCGAATATTCGGTTATTGCCAACGACATAATGCGATTTGGCACCGGTACGGAAACTTGGGGTCCCATTCATTCCAATAATGGAGTTCACTACGATGGCGTGGCTCACAATGTGGTTACCAGCTCAATCGTTGATACTTATTGGGATCCGGATTATGGCCGCTGGAAACCGGGAGTATGGACAGCCCTTGGTGATGAATCGACCGTTTTTCTGGCTGGCAAAGAATATCCTGTACCAAGCAAAGACTTTAACAAGATTACCGTTGATTTCAGTAAAATGAAGGAGGAATCTCAGCCCGCCAACGGTGGTTTATATTTTTCCAATCCGGGCGGAACCAGCTGCGGTCTTCATTTTACTTTAAGTTCTTTAGGAACGGTAATGGCCTCAAATGTTACTTCTTGCAGTTTCGATACTTATGAAATTTATGACGAAACCGATTTCCACAGCTACACTCTGCCAACTAACGGTCTTATTTTTGCAGAGAGTAATCTCTGGATAGACGGCTCAATTAACAACAAACATCTTACCATTGCCGCCGCCAAACTCAGTGGCGGATCACTGGCCAATATTTATATCAACAATGACATTCTTTATTCAAACCATGACGGCAAAGATATTCTTGGTCTAATCGCTCAAAACAATGTTACGGTCGGACTTAAAAGCGATGACCAACTGATAATCGATGCGGCTCTGGTGGCGCAAACGGGTCGGGTCGGCCGGGATTACTACACTTACACCGACGATCCTTCCTATTACCTTCGCAGCACCATCACAGTTAACGGAGCCATAGCGACTAACAGGCGCTACGGTTTTGCCTGGGTATGCGGAGGTACCCACTGTTCCGGCTACACAAATAGAAATATTATTTACGACAACAATCTACTTTATTATCCACCCCCGTTCTTTCCCACCGGTGATCATTATTCTATCGATTTGTGGGAGGAGGAACAATAAATCGGTTAGTCTTTTCTCATTGTTTCTCGCATAAAGAAGAAGAAAATAGCGGAAGCACCGCTAAAAATAAAATACAGTCCTAAAACGGCCGTCCTAAACATGGCCAAATCGTGAAAACCGTTACTTATCCACTGTAAAAGAACGGAAGCGTCAATCAGCAATCCCGCCAAAAAAACCAGCAAACTGACGACAATGCCTTTTTCCAAAGAAATTTTTTCGAGCCGTTCCAAAATCCTGTCTTTTCGATAATAAATATTCAGATGAGAAAAAATTTTTATAATCAGACCCATTTGAAGTACCGATATTCCAAGCAGCGCCATCGTCAGTCCGAAAATCATAAAATGGATATCCATAAAAATCGGGCCCCAAACAAACGGTCCATTGGCTTGCATTAAAACCAGGGTTGAACCAACCAAAAACAATAAAAAGCCCGGCCAAACAAAAACAAAATTGGGTGCATAAAGAAGCATAAATTTAAGATGACGCCAGCCATCTCGCCAGGTATTCAAATGCGGTGGGCGGCCTCTTTTATCTCGATGCAGAGTAATGGGGATCTCTTTTATTTTCAGTCCCAGAATACCCGCCTTGATAACCATTTCCGAAGCGAACTCCATTCCTCCGGCCACCAAATTCATCCTCTCAAAGACGCTTTTTCTCAGACCGCGCATTCCACAATTGCAATCCGAAATCTTGGTACCAAAAAATAGATTAAGAACAAAAGTCAAAACCGGCGTTCCAAGATATCTATGCAAAAAAGGCATAGCTCCTTTTTCGATTCGGCCCTTGATTCGACTTCCGATAACCAGATCGTAGCCTTTCCTCAGGTTTTCCACAAAACCTTCTATCTTCAAAAAATTATATGAATCGTCAGCATCACCCATAATCAAGAATTCCGACCTCGCTTCACGAAATCCACACTTTAATGCATTTCCGTATCCTCTCTGTGGACAATTGACCACCCTGGCTCCGTACTTTTTGGCTGCTTCCACTGAATCGTCAGTTGATCCATTATCAGAAACGATAATCTCTCCCTCTATCCCCAATCTTTTAAAGGCGGAAAATCCTTTTTTAATAACAATCGGCAAAGTTTTTCCTTCATTAAGACAGGGAATAACTATTGAGACCTCGGGGGAATGGCTGTTCATATTTTTAATTTAAAAAATACTTAGCTTCTTCAATGTAATTTTAGATTGGGATCGATTTCGATTTTTTTCCAATTATCAAAATATTTTTTACCGGAAGATATTTTTTTATCTCGGCAAAATCTTAAATAGGCCGGCGGAACAAGCATCGCCGCGTTGTCACCGGTATGTTCTTTTTTGGGGAAATAGATCTTGATGCTTGGATCAAATTCATTAATAGAAAGCTCCAATCGCTCTCTTAAGAGACTATTGGCCGCCACTCCGCCACCCAAAATAAAGCTTCTGTAGCCGCCTCTTTTTAAGGCTTTTAGGGTTTTTAATTTTAGAGCCTCGATAGCGGTTGACTCAAAAGCTCGAGCCAAATCGGCCTTCTGCTTTTTGGTCAATTTTATACCTAAATCGGGTTTTGGCGCTCTTCCCAGAACTTCCTTTAAACTTTTATTTTTTGATAGAGTTAAGGCTTTATACAAAACGGCGGTTTTAAGTCCCGAGAAAGAAAAGTTTAAGTCTCCGCTGTTTTTTAGGGGAACGGAAAAAGAGTAATCCGGATCCCCCTCCAACGCCAGCTTGCTGATCAGCGGCCCTCCCGGATAGCCCAGTCCGACTATTCTAGCCACTTTGTCAAAAGCCTCGCCAACGGCATCATCCAAAGTTCCTCCCAAAATCTCGTATTCCAAATGATCTCGCATTTCGATTAATAGCGTGTGACCGCCGGAGACTAGCAAGCCCAGAGCCGGAAAAATTCTGTCCCTCAGACCCAATTCCAAGTCCCGGTTGATCCAGGGAGCATAAAGATGACCCTCCAGATGATTAATGGGCATCAAAGGTTTACCCCAAAAAAAACTTAAAGTCTTGGCAAAGTTCAGACCGGTAATCAGAGCCGGCGCCAAACCGGGACCATTGGTTACCCCGATTAGTTTTATTTTGCCAAACCCACCCTTTGCCGATTTAAAACCTGCTTTCCGAAAAGCTTCTTCCAGAGTCGGTACTAAATTTTTCAAATGCTCTCTTGCCGCTAAATCGGGAACTACGCCACCCCAAGCAGAGTGAAGTTTCATTTGAGAGGCAACAGCATGCGACAGAATCTTAACCCTGTTCGCAACAATCTGACCGATAGCGACGGCCGTTTCATCACAAGAAGTTTCTACGGTAAGAATATGCAAAACCTTGAATTAAAAATACTTATCCACCCAACATACTGCCCAAACCGCCCATATTACTCATCATTGATTTCTGAACCGAACGCATAGCTCGATTGAAACATTTTCTCACATATTTCTCCAGCTTGGGATCTTCCGGATTGTCAATTTGAACGTTTAAAACCTCCATCGCTCCGTTCATTGTGATTTTTACGCCCGAATATTCTTCGACAATCTCAACCGATTCCATCTGTTTTTTAATTTGACGCAATTTTTTGAGTTCTTTAAGCTGTCCCAGCATGTTTGATCTTTAATTTTTAGCTAAATCTTTAGAGGATGATAAACTATAATTAATCAAGCGACAAGTTAATCTATTTATTTTACAGTAGCCATTCCATGCAAAATCAAAAACCATCAATTAAAACCGCCCTGGCTCCAATGGCCGGAGTAACGGACAGTGCTTTTCGCATAATGAATATGCTGGGTGGCGCCGACCCGGTCTACTCAGAAATGGCTCATGTTAACGCTCTTAGCCATGGTGGAAAAAAGACCTTCAATATTCTTTCAGCTGATGAAAGAGAAAGGGAATACATTGTCCAAATTTTTGGCAACGATCCGGAATATTTCAAGAGAGCTGCGAGTGCAATAGATAAAGAAGGCGTACCCAAGAAAAATTACAAACCGATAAAAAAATCCGTACTGAAAATTATTCAAAAAATGAGAAGCCTAATTACCGGCCAGGAGACTGAAGAATTTATTTTTTTTATGAAAAATTTTGAAAAATTCAATGCTGATGCCTATTCCGAGCAAAAAATAAATAGAGTAAAACCGGCAGTCATCGACATCAACCTGGGTTGCCCCGCTAGAAAAGTCTTTTTTCACGGCAGTGGAGCCGCGCTTTTTACGGATCAGAAAAAAACAAGACTGGTTTTAGAATCTGTTTTAGAAGCTACAAAAATACCTGTGTCAGTAAAAATTCGAGCCGCAGTTCAAGAAGTTTCCATGTTTGATTTTTTGAAAAATATAGAGGATTTACCACTTAAAAGAATAATGGTTCATGGTCGAAGTTTGACTCAAGGTTTCGCCGGCCAGATAGATTGCCCCCCAATAAAGAAGTTAGTCAAAGAATACCCCGACAGAGAATTTTGGATTAACGGAGGTATCAATGATTGGAAAGAAGCGCAAAGAATAGTAAGAGAAACCGGTTGTCACAATTTGGGCTTGGCTCGAGGCACTTGGGGAGATCCATTATTACATTACAAAATAAAAAATAACTTCCGAGAAGAAACCGTTAACGAACAAGTAAAAAAAATCCAGGCCGGAATTCTATCTCTTATTCATACAGAACTGAATATTCAATCAAAGGGCGAAAAGGGAATATTTGAAATTCGAAAACACCTAGCTTGGTATTTTAAAGATTTTACGGGAGCCAAAGACTTAAGGAAGAAATTAGTCACGATAAAAAATATCAATGAGCTAAAAGCGCTCTTGGAAAAAGAGGTTTTATAGTTAATCAAACGCTCTACCTCTAAATCAAATAATTCAGCTGAAAAAATAAGAGAGTACACAATGCACTCTCTTTAATTTCGTTACTCTAATTTCAACACCTTACGCAGCAGCACCTAACCTTTCGTCCGTCAATCCTCATATCCAGATCAACAATTTTGCTATCCGACTGGAACATCGCACGAAAGGCTTTTTGGGCTTCAAGCTCAATAGCCCGATCAATCCTCAGATAATCGTCAAATTCAGATTCATGTTGACTGCCGTTCTCCTCGATGTCAATAAAACAGATAAGGCCACCGAAGCAATCAGAATTTTTCTGGATGAACCTGCCGATGGTCGTTTCGCCGTCCATGTCTACGGCATCAACAATCCATATGGTTTTGCTCGAAGAATCCACTCCCTTGATTAGCGCGCCGACTCTTCTCGGGCTCATAGAAGACCTCCTTCTCCAGTATTTAAGGTGTTAAAACTTTTCAAAGAGCGAAAAATACACTGCTCTCTGAATACGCCTCAAAAATCCTTTAGTCAATAGCCAAAGAGCCTATTTGCCTTTACTTTATAATTATAGTTAGATACCCAAGTAAATATTAACTAAAAAAAACCTATGCTAAAAGTAATTTTACTCTGCGACGTCCCGGGTCAAGGAAAGAAAAACGAAATTTTAAATGTCTCCGATGGATTTGCCAATAATTTTCTTTTGAGACAAAAGAAAGCAATTCCGGCAACCGAAAACGCTATAAAAAAATTGGAGACAGCCAAAATCGACGAAGAAAAAAGGAAAGCTGCTGAGAAAGAGAAAAGCGATACCTTGGCTAAAAAAATTGACGGTACCACTATAGAAATAACGGCGGAGTCAAAAGAAGGGAAGCTCTTCGGCGCTGTCGGCTCTAAAGAAATTCAGGAAGCCTTGGCTAAAAAGGGATTTTCCATAGACAAAAAATTCATTGTCATCGATAAACCTATCAAAAATACAGGTGAATACACGATTGATCTAAATTTGAGTAGCACTGAAAAGACAAAAATTACTCTGAAGATTGCTTAGAAAGCCCAACCGTTTTATAGACCTCGAGAGTTTTCTCCGCCATCTTAGCCCAAGAAAAAAGAGACAGCCTTTCGATTCCGAGGGTTGTCTTTCTTTTTACCAATTCTTTGTTGTCCTTAATTTGATTCATTATTTCAGCTAATTCAAGGTCTCTCCTGGGCGCATTCTCGAGATAGAAAACCGCGTCGCCGCCAACTTCCGGCAGGGAAGCGTCTCGACTGACAATAACCGGGGTTTCGTTAATGAAAGACTCCAAGATAGGTAGTCCAAACCCCTCGTAGCTGCTTGGAAAAATAAAAGCTTCCGCACCCCTATACAAATCGGGCAGCAACTCATTGGCCACGTAACCGGTAAAAATAATATCTTTTTTGAATTCTGAGGCTTCCCACGCTTTATCAATCGCCGAGTCATAATTATGCCCGCCTTTTTTTCCGACTAAAACCAATTTTATCTGATCGCCCTTCATTTTTTTAAAGGCCGAAAAGGCCTTGATAATTTCCGGTACATTTTTCCTAGGCTGAAGAGAACTAATATGCAGAAAATAATCACCCTCGAAATTAAATCTTTTGTTCACTTCTTCTCTAGCCTCTTGATTGCTTTTTCTAGACTTAGTCCCTTGGTCAACCGCCGGATGAGTAACTTTTATTTTTCCAGAGTCAAATTTAAAAAGACGAGCAATTTCTTCCCGAGAAAACCTAGACACGGTAAGAACCCCGTCAGCCCTTTTCAAAGTCAAGGGAATAAAACCGTTAAGAAGAGTCGAGTCTTTTTTGTTAATCCATCTTGGATTGACCTTAAAAGAAACATCGTGAATCGTTGTGACTAAAGATATTTTGCGATTCAAGAAAAACGGTCCGATATACTGAACATGTAAGACATCAACCGGGTTACTCTTGAGAAATTTTGGCAGGGAATAGAAAGTCCATAAAATTTTGCTGGCCGGGAGGACCTGCTTTACTTGGAAATTCGACGGCAACTCCGGTAAGCTTTTTTTTATTTCCGTCTCGGCAACATCGGTTAACAGCAAAAAAGAATGAGATCCGGCCTCAATATTTTTAACCAGCTCCTCTACCAAATGATAGGTGTAGGTCTCATCGCCGGTACTATTTTTACCAATTTTTCTAATATCAATAGCTATTTTCACGTGTTTGATTTAACAATTATTGAGCCTTCTCTTTTGTCCCGGATTGCTGGTTTTTTGCCATCATGGTTCGAGTACAGGCCGTAACCGCTGTCGAGTAGTCGGTTCGACCGCCCTTGCAACCGGCAGGTCCGCAATTATAGCCGGCAGCTAAGTTATCCCAGTCATCCGCTCCCTGAAGAGAACCACCTCGTCTATTTTCCGCATTTATTTTCTTGAGATAAGCCATACCCAAAGCAATGTTAGTCATGCCTTTTTCTCCTTGAGGATCGTTTTTTGACTGCATCGACGCCGTATCCAAGATTTTAGCATCCGACCCATGATGCTTTTTGAGTTTCTCGTAAAGATTTGGTCCATACTTTTTTAATCCGCTCAAAGCTGCTTGATCGGTCTTCGATCTTTTGTTTATTTGCATGAGGCCGATCGAATATTCTCCACGATCGTTGAGAGCTTCCGGCTTAAAAGCCGACTCTCTTTGGATGATACACATCACAAATTCTTTAGGCACATTCAAATTCAGCTCTTTTTTATATTCTTCAATCATTTTTTCGAGTCGTTGCTTTTCCTGTTCGTTTAACTTGTATCCGCTGGAACTAACAGAAGTGTTGCTCCAATCATTGCCGTTTGTTGAGTTATTACCGGTATTGCCAGTGCTCGAGCTGCCACTACTATTGCTGGAATTACCGCTTCCATTGTCGGAACCGTTGTTTTGCCCCGAGTTATTCTGTTGCAAAATCTTTTTAATCATATCCTCGATCTGTTTATCTGTCAGTTTGTTTTTTTGATTACTGTCTTGAGCGATTTTGTCGGGTAAAATTCCGGTTCCTCCGGTAACATCATTGTTGCTGTAATTATTTTCACCGCTAAACAGATTACTGTTGGAATTATTGGTATTACTGGACGGTTCTTCTTCTCCCGTTTGATTTTTATTATTTTTTTGATAAGAAGCGGCATCGTCTCCGGATTCAGTTGAAGCCGCATTGGATGATTCCAGCTTCTTCTGGCTCGCTTTTTCACCCATGGATCTGGTTAATAAATCAGTTAATCCATAAATGAAATCTTTCTCTTTGCCCAACTCGGAATATTTCTTATCGGTCGTAAGTAAAACTTTAATCATTTCCGACAAATAATTATTCAAAGTTTCTTTTGAAACACCGGGAGCCACATTCAGCACCGAAATCGGATCCGATGCATTAAGACTACCATCGCTCTTCAAGTTAACTTGGACATGAGTCTGATTATCGGGAATTTCTCCATCGTACCTGGCGGGATCATAGAAAAAAGGTCCGTTGCCTTCCTCAAAATTCAATCCGCCGGCCACCGTACTGTTGGTATCGAATTTGGGAACCGATCCGTCTTCGGTTATTCCGGTCCAGTCAAGACCGATCCAATTTTCATTGAATTTGGGAGTCGCATCTCCATCTTTAGTCATAACCAAAGGAAGCTCGACCGAAGAATTTTCATCCAGCAACGATAAGGCCAATTCATAAAATTTATTTTCCTCATTTAAAATGCCGCTTGTTTTTTTCTTGGAAGAAACATTGTCGTTAGTCGAGATTGGATTTTTAAGGGACTCTAAAAAATCATTCAAGCTGACTGTCTTTTGACCGACAATATTTCCATTTACATCTTCCCGCGGTAAAACCGCCGTTAATTCTTTTTCGGATAAATCGGCTTTTCTGGTCAACTCCAAAAGTTGTTTGGCTGTTTCATTCAAGGATTGGCCGCCCATACCGTGAATAAAGAAATATTTATTTTCAGGCAGGGAAGAGAGACTTTGCTCAATGAGACTGTCTAAATTGATCGGGTTTTCTCGACCGCCGACACTGTCGGGAGAAATCTCATTGGCGTAAGCTTTAGAGACTTTTTTTTTACTGTCTAAATCCAAAAGGCTTTGCGGGGCTTCACTGCTGCACTCTATTTGCCACCAATTATTTTTATTTTTATAACCCGTTACCAAATAAACGACATGAATCGCTAAAAAACTAAACAAACAAATCACAAAACCCCCGATGGCGTACTTGAGACCCTCTTTGGCAAATCCCATAGTGCCCGAGTCGCCGATCGAGGCGATATAGGCAAAACCGCTGATCACGACAAAAAACATGGCAACCGCAAAAGCGATCCCGAGCAAAAAAATATTTATCCGCTCGATAAGTTTAAGCAACGAACAAAAAGTACAAGTCTCGATGGTGCAGGGGACTAGACCCTTAGACTCGATTTCTTTAAGCTCGGCCGATGCATTGTCGTTTCTGATGCCTAAAACATCCTCATCCTCGGCCGAAACACAACTCGGCCCGCCCAATCCAATCGAGAAAAAAATAGCTAAAAAAATAAAGCCGGCCGATAAAGATATTTTTCTGAACATGTATTTAAAATTAAATTTTATTTTTTTTCACCAGTTTTAAATTTTCTTTTTTCTTCTGTTTTAACTTCTCTCCATAATAAGAAACGGTTAACGGCACTTTTTCCTCTGAGATTTCGCCGCCCGAAACCTTACACTCAGACCCTTTTTGACTCACAATTTCTTTCTTTTCATCAATCAAACAATTGATTATCTTCCTTATTTCCTCCGGCGACTTGATGTTATAGAAAGCCAGAATACCCACCTCGTTCTTGAGGCCGAAAATTATATCCCCGACATCAAAAATTCTGCGTCTGACGAAATTCTTCTTGATTTTTATTTTTTCAATATTTTCTATTCCGATTTCGGTAACAATTCTTTTGAGAATTTTTTCTTGAGTAACATCAATCAATTTCTCTCCGGTAACAACATAGACCGTAGCAAATTTTTTCCAAAAATCTTTGACCAAAAAGATAATTGCTATACTGAAAAAAATAAAAATTCCTATCCTACCGTAATATGTTTGCCACCAAAAGGGAACTGTCGGGAAGAGTAGAACAAAAAGCACCAAACCGGTCACCGCAATTTTAAACAAAACCTTTAAATAGGCGATCCAGTGCATTTTAATAATTTTTATTGGCTCTTCCTCGAGAGGAAAAGACAAGTCAAACATCCCCATTTTAATAACTTTTCATCAGCGGAATTAGTGTAAACATAACCATCGAAATAACCGCTAACAATGAGATAATTATCCATACTATTCGCACCCTTCTTCTTAATTTAGACATCTCGATACATTTAAAAATTACTTGCCGGTTAATTCTTTTTTGGCTTTTTCTATTTCAATCAATTGCGCCGGGTTGGAAGTGATTATTTGGTCTTCGGTGTAGGAGGCGATAACTTTAACTGCGGCGTGTTTCAGTCCGGCAAAAAATATTCCCTCACCGACGTTACTTTCCAACAACAAAAATTTCTCCTGTTCGGTCAAATAAAAAGTTTCCGCCACCACGTCCGCCGAAGCGGGCGATTGCTTTAATAACATCTGAATTGACGAGTTGGTAACGATCGGTTTCCCATAGCGAGAAGTCACGAAGTCGGTCACGTCTTGAGTAATCGTAGTCAGTCCGGTATAATATTTTCTGCAACGCTTGGCGATTTGAAACATAAAGGCACCGGCATCTTCGTGCTGCATCATGACCCAAGCTTCGTCAACTACCAAAATTCTTCGCTTTAGTTCGGAACGAATCTGGTTCCATATATATTGAAGCACCAAGTACATGGCAACCGGCCTTAAAACTTCTTCCATATCTCGAGTATTGAAGACAACCAGTTGGGAATTTAGCTTAACATTGGTCGGCTTGTTCAAAAAGCCGGAAAAAGTTCCGTGGGTGTATTTTTCCAAACGAGTAGCCAAATCTTCCGACCCTTCCATATTACAAAGAACATCGTATAAATTTCCCATTGTCGGCGATTCGGGAGGTGCATCCTTCCAAACACTGTCCTGAGTGATGTCTTTAATGGCGTAAGTCTCTCGAATGGCTTTGTCTAAGATTGAATCTTCTTCGGGGGTTATATTACCCAACATAATGTGCAAAAGACCCAAAATGTTGGCGATGTTGTTTCTCAAAATTTCTCCCGGGTCTTCGTCGTCGTCGTTGGCTGCAGGCAAGTCGAACGGATTGATGTGATTGGGTGAAGTCAGAGATATTTCAACGAATGTCCCGCCGACCGCATCACATAAATGCTTGTACTCATTTTCCGGATCGATAACGATAACACAGATCCCCAACATTAAAGAACGCAAGATCTCCAGTTTGGCAAAATAACTTTTTCCACCTCCGGATTTGGCGAAAATAACCATATTGGCATTTTCCATCTTGAAACGATCAAACAGAATCAAGCTATTGTTGTGACGATTGATTCCGTAGAGAATTCCTTCATTGGAACTGAGGCTGGAAGACACAAAGGGGAAGGTGGTGGAAAGAGGAGAAGAATTTAAGTTCGTGTTGACATCTATCTCGTCGTTCGCCAGGGGAAGGGTTGAGGCATATCCTTGTTCCATCCTGAAAACCGCCGGCTTCATGTAAACCAATTTGGCTTCCAGAACCGATTCCAATGAGCTGCAAAGATCGTCCAACTCCTTTTCGTCTTTTCCATAAACGGTAATGTAAAGACCGTATTTAAAAAATCTCTCCAGCCCTTGCTGCAATCTGTCTCTGAGATCTTCGATGTCATTAATGGAAGTTTCCAGCATCGGATCTCTGATTTTCCCCGATTCGGATTCCAAGTCCATTCTCGATTGAACTTGAGTGGCCGTCTTTCTTAACGCCCGCAAAATAATGCTTGTATCAATCGGGTAGATGAACATCGAAATATCGAAAGCTTTGTCCAAATTGATTATCGGCGTGAACCAACCCGTTTGCAGATAGCGAGGGTAAGCAATAACGAAATAAGTTCGCGCGAAACGATCACCGACTTTTACATACCCGGATTCAACTTTGAGTATCGCCGGTGAAAGAATATCCTTTACGGTTGCTAACCCGCTGCTATAAACTTTTTCCGCTTGCAATATTTTTTCCGCCTCCTCCTTCTTTTGCTGAAGAGCTTTTTGCCTGCTTTCTGTTTGTTTAGGTAAAAAAGATTCTAATTTAGGCATTTTTTATTTTTAAAATCCACTTAAGGCCATTTTGTCCATGGGTACAAGCTCCAATTTTTCTATTGGACTCGGGTTGAAGAACGAATAATAAAGCTCTATCAATTCCTGAGTATTGAGCGGAACCATTCTTACTCCGGCGCCATTTAGGCCGTACTGTACGTGCTCCACTCTCTGCCACAGTTGATCTTTATAAACTTCAAAATTCGAACTTTTTTCTTTAGACTTGACATCGCCTCCGCCCGCAAAAAGATCTTTGAGCTTATCCATCGGTCCACCCTTGCTACTCTCGATCGGAGAGAAAGGAACAACGATATAGAAGGTCTTGTTGACGATGTCGACCATACTAACCAAGCCTTTTATAAAACGAATATACTCTTCCATTTGCAAATGCAAAAGTTCGTTCGTTTGCTCTTTTGATTTTTGAACCAGATCTTCCAAATAGTGTTTTAAATTTATTCTCCTTGAGCTGATAACGATTTGAATAGGGAAGTCCAAAGAATTGAGAAAACTTTGGTAGTAGGAGATTATGGCGTCTTGTTCGTCCGTTGATTTTAAATCAAAATTAATACTGGAAGCCATAAGCACACCCCTCAATCCACCATTTTTGAGGATAGCGACTCCGTCACGTATTTCTTCTATATCCAGAAACTGCTGAGTTGGGGGCGGTTTGTATGGTCCTTTGACCAATTTTGGATCATGCAATTTTTCCATAAACCGTTTATTTTTATTTTATTTTTTTATCTTTTCTTTATTAGTAAAAATACCCTAATATTTTAAAGTAAGAAAGTAATTTTTGAAAATGGATAAAATAAGACAACAAAAACTAAAAGAATTTATAATCAAAATCGATTCC
>CAIUEV010000026.1 GCA_903898335.1 uncultured bacterium
GAAAAAAATATTTGACACAAAATTAATTTGATTTTCTCAAAAAACTCGCTACACTGAAATTCACAAATCTAATTTATGCTCTATGCTCAAAAACGAGGTTTTATCTGAAAAAGCTAAAGTTTTTGTAAAGAAAAATAAAAAATTAATAATTGAAAAATTTGCCAGTTTGGAGAAATTCCCCGCCAAAGAAAATCCTTTTTCAATCTTCATGGCAGGATCTCCGGGGGCGGGCAAAACCGAATTTTCAAAAGCAATAATCAACTCTTTTTCGGATGCAATCAGAGTAGATCCCGATGAAATTAGAAACATATTGCCGGGATATGTCGGGGGCAACGCATTCCTTTTTCAAGGAGCTTCCTCTCTTGGAGTTGAAAAAATTTACGATTCAGTTTTAAAAAATAAACAAAATGTTATCTTGGACGGAACAATGTCAAATTATTCCGCTTCCTTGAAAAATATTCAGAGATCTATTCGTAAAAACAGAAAAGTGGGTATATTTTATATATATCAGGATCCTGTTTTAGCGTGGGAATTTACTAAGAAAAGAGAGTTTTTGGAAGGTAGAAATATTCCGAAAGATTCTTTTGTAGAGTCATTTTTTTCTGCGAAGGACAATGTCAACAAACTGAAAAAGATATTCGATAAAGAGATAAAAGTTTTTTTGGTCGAAAAAAATTTCGAAAATGGAGTAAAAAATATTTTTGCAGACATCGAAAACATCGACAAATACATAAAATTCGGATATTCGTTAAGAACACTAAAGAAAAAACTATGTTAAAAAAAGTATTCAAATTTTTCGTTGCAAAAAATGTCAAAAAAAAGGATCTAGATTTCTTCAGTTTGACTGTCTCCGAGCAAAAGAAAATTATTTCTAAAGCAGCTGAAAAGGCCAACAAAGACCAGTCGGCTTTGATTATGAAATACAATAGAGAGCTGAATCGCGTGAGCTCCGGAAATTGTAAATAGTTTGAGACTATGGCCAATTGATAAATTTGACCGGCAAATAAATTCAAAATTTAATTTAGGCAGAAGAGACTTTCGGCCGTGGTTTATACACCACACTTAGCGGAAAGTCTTTTTTGTTTTGAAAGGGAAAATGTTTTCCTAATTCTAAAGTGCCAAAATGGTACCTTAGAATTTCCCGCTTCCCCAGACTTGATGTTCCATTTTGGAACTTCAAGTCTGAAAACTCAGGTATAGACAGCTGAAACATAAAATCACGCGGAATTTGGGTCAGCACATATTGCGTTTGACAAACCATTTTTTTATGTTCTAATTAATCCGTAATTACCACGAAAAAAACCCTGCTAAGGTTCGGCCTTATCGGGGGTTTTTTCTTTTTAGATCAATTTTAGATTTTATATCTTTCAAATAGACAATAGGTGCGTTTGTTTTCTTTAAAAGGATGGAGCATTTATCTTTGTCGCTGGGAGAAATTATTGTCTTTAGACTTTTTCTATTCAACAAAAACTTTATTAAACTTGAATAGTCACCGTCACTCGTTACTATGACTTGTTTTTTACAATTTTCTTCATAGATATCCCTTAAAGAATACAAAACAAGATCGGTATCGCAATTCCCCTTAACCAAGCCCTTACTATGATAAACGACCTCTTTAAAGACTAGCTCGAATCATTTGGTCTTTTTATTTTCGTCCGCGTTCGCGGATAACATACATCGGTCGGCCGATGACTTCCCCGTGAATATTGGCAATGTAGAGAGCGATGAGGCCCAGAGAAATGAGAATGATACCGACCAAAAACACAATCAGGATGGCTAGTTGAGCGGGGCCGGAAAAAGATTTGGCGAAGGCGCCGTCAAAAAAATATTTACTGATAAAAAGATAAAGCCCGAAGGAAC
>CAIUEV010000027.1 GCA_903898335.1 uncultured bacterium
CGCCATGGTAATGGTTTTTTTAGCGGTCTTCTTTAGCGGATCCGAAAAAGAAATAAAGCCAGCGAAAATCAGATTTTTTTCGTCTTTCTCCTCAATTTTAGTGCAATTCTTAGGCATTTTTTTAAAAGCAATGGCAAGGATACGATTACCTTTCTGGCTTTCTTGATAAAAATCTTTTAAAAGTCTCCGGCGGTTAACAATTTTTTTCGGAGCGGTCGAAAGACAAATTTCCTTGGAACAAAATTTGGCCACCACTTCAGGCGCCCCCCGCATTATCATTATTTTATCTCCATCGACCTTTTTGATCAGGATATTCGCTCTCATTCGATCATAATCAAACGGAATCAAATCAAGCTGATGAATATTTTTAAATTCGGCTCTTTCTTTTGCGCTGCTCTCATTAAATATCGCCTCATCAAAGGACGTTTCAAAGGAATTCTCCTTTAAGAAAGAAGAGCCCGCCGCCGCCATCTCAAAACAAATTTTACTTTGCCTCGAAAATATTTTTTTCAGACCCAATTTGTTTTCTGTTAAAGTCCCCGTCTTGTCCATACACAAAATCTCTATGTTTCCCAGCTCCTCAATAGCCCCCAGTCTTTTGACCACCACATGTTTGCTAGCCAAATGAACCGACCCTCGAGAGAGAGCAAAAGCGGTCACCAGCGAAAGAGCCTCCGGCAAGATACTGACCAACAAGGCCGCATAAAAGATGAAGAAGTCAATAAAGTTTTCGGTGCCGGTAAAGATCAGCTTCAAAAAGATAATCAAGGCTACCGCCAGCCCGGCTATTTTAAATATGACTTTGGAAAAAGCCACCACCTCGGTTTCATAGAGACTGAGACCGATCTTCTTTTTGAAATTGGAAGATAATTGACCCAGATAAGTCGCCTTACCCGTCGCCACAACCACCGCCTCCGCCGATCCGGCCACCACGGCCGTGTGCATAAAAAGAATATTGGGCGATTTCATGTGTTCGAGACTCTCATCCTTCACCAAAACGGCGCTTTTGGCCAAACGACCGGTATCACCGTTTATCGTTGACTCGTCAACCAAAAGACCTTTTTCCTCAATTATTCTCAGATCGGCCGGCACAATATCTCCCGATTTTAATTTTATTACATCTCCCGGCACCAAGTCTTTTTTGTCTATCATCATAATGCGACCGCCCCTGATAACCTTAGCTTTGCCGGGTAAAAATCCTTGCAAATTACGCTCCACTCTTCTCAATCTGATTTCATGAACAGTCGCGATCGCCAAGTTTATTACCAAAAACGAACCGACGATCAAGCTGTCGATCGGATTGCCAATCAAACCGTAGATCACTCCCATGCCAAAAATCAAAATAAAAACAGGCGATTTGAATTGTTCGTAAAAAAAATTACGCCAAAAATCTTGATTGTAAAAAATCGAGTTGGCTCCAAAACGCTTTAGTCGGCGCCCAGCTTCTTCTTGAGAAAGACCCAAGGCTGAAGTTTTCAACTCAATAAGAGTTTCTTCTGCAGTCTTGCCGGCATATTTTTGAAATTTGAATTTCTGCTCCATTGAATATTTTTTAAATAATACTGCCGATCGCTCCGCCAAAAATACCGTTAACACTGATTATAATTTTTGTTTTACTCTTTTTGGGGCCGATTAAATTAGCCTTAAAGCTCCGCTTGAAAAATTGAAGCCAAAACTTTTTCGTCTCTATCAAGCCTCCCCCCAGAACGACCGTGTCGGAGCCAAGTAAATTGACGGCCCCGGCCAGACCGACACCAAGGTTGGCACCCATCTTTTCGAAAGCGATTAAAGCTTTACTGTCTCCGGATACGGCTTTTATTTTAGCTTCCATAATACTTTTTACTTTCAAGCTTGATTTGAGAAACTGAGATCCGCCCAGCTGTTCCAATGTTCGTCCGGTTCTAAGATCCAAAACAGCTTTTCCAACTTCACCCGGCCAATTTTCCGTGTCCTCGATAAGTCGCCCGTTTACGGTAAAAGCCCCGCCGATTCCCGTTCCCAAAGCGACAAACAAAATATTTTTCGATTTTATTTTTTTATTCAGATCCAACTCGGCTCGCAAAAAAGCATGACTGTCGTGACAGGCAGTTATTTTTTTCATGCCGGTACAACGCTTAATTTTCTCCAATAAATTTTTCCCGTTTAGATAGGGAATGTTCGGTGCTAAAATTATTTTGCCTTTTTTATCAACCAATGCGGCAGTGGCGATACCGACTTTTTGCGGCCGACCAAAAGATTCGGAACATTCATCGAATATATCCTTAATCAAATCGAGCAAGGACGGAAGGTCTTTCGGTAAAGAATCGATACTTTTTTGTTTGATTTGACCGTCTTTCCAAAAAATCGATTTTAAATTTGTGCCCCCGATATCAAACCCCAGAGCTAGCATTTTTTTGTTTTTAATGTTTAAAGATTTTCTGCGCTTCGTTCCAATATTCAGGCCTGTCTTGATTTTGTTTCATCCAGTACCACCATTCCGCCCCCCAAAGATAGATGTCGGGAAAGCCGACCGCCTTGGCATATTCAATATTGGATTTGAAGTGCTCAAAAGTCATGGTTTTCATTTGCTCCTCGATGGAAATATCGTAGATTAGACGAGGACCCCATGGCTCAGTTTGCAATTCGGAAACGATCATTGGCCGATCCGGGTACAGCAGATGAACCAAATTGGCTTTTAGCCAGAAAAAACGCGGGGGTAGAGGATATTCAATATAGCCGAAGCGCGGACTGTGGACGATGCGATACATTGTTGTGCCGAAAATATCGGCGCGTTTCGCCGCTTGCACCCAAAGACTCAGTTCGCCGCTGTCCGTCACCATAATCGGATGCCGGTTTTGATCGAGCTTTCTGACCAACGCAATTTCCTCATCTAAAAAATCCGCCCCCATCAGCTTACAATCACCAAATTGTAGAAAAGGTTCATTTTCCACTTGCCAGGCGTACAGATTTTTTTGATCTTTGTATCGAGTAACAATTTTTTCCAATTGATTCAGGACGCGCATTTTTTGTTCCTCTTCGGGGATTTGTTTCGCCCAGTCGGGCAAATTACATTCCGGCCAACGCGGAGTTTTTCGGCCAACGACTAAAACCAGCTTTATTCCTGATTTTTCCGCTTCATTTACCATCCAATCGTAATCGGTAAATTCAAATGCGCCCTTGGTTTTTTCAATGTCTTGCCAGTAGACAGGCAAACGCAAAAATTCAGGCTGCAAGTCAGTGAGAACGGCTAAGTAATTTTCTCGCCAATCAAGCCCCATCTGCTCGCTGAAAATACGCGAGAAAGCCACCCCGTAGCGAAAATTTTCCGTCACCGTGCCGGCCGGACGGTGAAGCATAAAACCCGCAAAAAACAGTAACAAAATCGCAAGACCGATTGCAATTTTAGCCGCTAAACTAGTTCGGGTTTTCTTGACTCGATCTGTCTTTTTGATAAAATATTTTTTTTGTTTTTTCATATTCTTTTCTAAAGGAGCTTTGTTCTCTAGTGAACAAATCCAATCATAAACAGACCGGAAAAAATCAGAATAACGGCAAAACCTTTTTGAAACAAAGCAAATTTGTCCGTCTCCTCATTAAGAATTTTAGGATAAAATTTCGAAAAAAGCACGACCAGAAACAATAAAAAAATATACTGTAAGCCTTGCATCGCATTGACGATCGCCACATTGCCCAAGGAAATTGCGTAATTCAGCAAGGCAAAGGCGATTCCGGACATCGTTTTGTTTAGAATAACCAAACCGCCTGAGGCAATACCGGTTTTTTTGGTTTTTTGAAAAATCAACCGACGATTACGTGCCGGAATCAAAAGCAAAAAAGTGGCCAAGAAAGCGCCCACTCTGGTCCAAACCAAGCCGGCGATAAAATTTTGTTCATTAAAAACGGATTTGAGTAGAACATAGTAAAGCCCAAAAATCAAAGCGGAAAGAATCACATTACGAAAGAGTTTTTGATTGCGTCGGCTTCTGAAATCAAAACTTTCTTTGTCACGGAAATCAATGGCAATGGCAAGACCGCCAACCACCAAAAGCAAGAAAGCCAGAAAGCTACGGCCGTTTAGGACTTCGCCCAAAATAAAAAAGGAAAAAAAAGCCACAAAAATCGGTGTCAGAGCCCCGATAATCGGACCGACCCGGGAAGCTTCGCAGGAAAAAAGCGCTTTATACATCAAATAAATCGCCGCCATAAAAACGGCTCCGACCAAGATGCCCGCTAAAGCGGCTTCCGGCCCGAACCAAAAACGACCGAAAGGCGCAAAAACAACGCCAAAAATGCTCATTAAGCCAACATAAAAACAGTAAACCACGGGACTGGGTAAAGCCTTCTTCAGAATAATTTTATCCAAAGTCAAGTTGAGAGCGATTAGGAAATAGGCCAGGAAAGCAATCGGCAAAAAATGCATAAGCGTAAGTTAGAAAGTTTATAAAGTTAGAAAGTTTGTAAAGTTTGTAAAGTTTGTAAAGTTTGTAAAGTTGGAAAGGAAAAGAGGGACAAGGGACAGGAAAACATCCGGTAGGGTATCCTTGTTACTTGCTAATCCTCACCTTTTCTTTCAAATCCAAAGCGCTTTTTCTAATTTTTCGCGCTTGGCTGTTCCGATCAATTTCAATCAATCCGAATCGCGGCCAAAAACCCTTATCCCATTCGAAGTTGTCCGTCAGCGCCCAGTAAAAATAACCCTTTACATTATAACCTTCTTTTATCGCTCGCTTTGTTTGTTTCAAATGAGCCAGCACGAAACCCGATCTTTTTTCATCCGATCGATCGGCCAAACCGTTTTCCGTAATATAGACGGGGATATCTTTCTTGCCTGCGCATTTTACCGCCTCCTTTATGATTCGATAAAGCCCCTCCGGATAAATTTCCCAGCCCAAATCAGTCACTTCTTTGTTTTCATTGTAATTTTTCAGCGTAAAGCGAAGTTTCTGATGAAAATAGTAATTCAACCCCAAAAAATCGTGTTTACCGGCCGTTAGCTTGTAAATCCGTTCATTGGCAAAATGTCGGTAGGCCATCACAATCGCCTGATCCACAACGCAAAAACGGTATTTGGGCTCCAAAAAAATCATATTATTGGCCAGACCCGCTTGAGCCGTCGGATCAATCGACTTAATTTTGTCGTAAGCAAGATTGTGCGACATTGCCAGATTTTTGAAGGCGCGATTGGCTTCGCGCGGACATTTTTTGTTCGGTGGCCAAGCCCCTCTCAGATATCCGTTGGAGACAACAATGCTCGGTTCGTTAATCGTAATCCAGAAACGCACCTGTTTTTTAAATCTTTTCGCCACCGTTTCCGTTAATCTTTCAAAATAGGCGGGGAAGTGCTCGGCAAGAATTCCGCCCTCCTTCGAAAGCCATAGCGGCAAGGTCCAATGCCAAATAGTCACAAACGGTTCAATATTTTTCGCCTGCAAAGCCTTCAGGACTTTTCCATAATGCCTGAGCGCCCTTTCGTCAAAAACCCCTTTGCGAGGCTCTATTCTCGACCATTCCAAAGATAAACGATGAGCATTGTGACTCAGCTCTTTCGCTAAATCAAAATCTTCCTCGAAGCGCCGGTAATGATCAACGGCCTGACCGGAAATATAGTTTTCGGGCCGGAACATCTCCGGAAAATTTCCCTGTTGCCAATTTTCCCATTTTTTGGGAGCCTCTCCCGCCAATCGCTTAGCGTTCTTTTTTTCCCAAACCGTCCAATCGTTTTTGTTTCCACCCTCCACTTGATGAGAAGAACTTGAAGCCCCCCACAAAAACCCTTTAGGCAAAACTATTTTTTTGGTTTGCATTTTTGTTTTATTTTTGCTTTTTGAGATAAAATCCCCTCAATTTGTTTCTTAAAAAGCGGGATGTCTTTTTTAATAATTGTCCAAATCATTCCGACACTCACATTGAAATATTCATGCACTAAAATGTTTCTCATTCCGATAATTTCCTCCCACCTGATTTCCGCATAACGTTTTCGAGAGCAAAAGGAATTCCTCGACTAGCCTCACCGATAATAGCCAATCTTCTGATAACGGAATCTTGGGTTTTAACTGACTTTAAAAAACTTTTTTTAGTATAAAATCTGCAATGCCTTTCGATCCAACTGATACTTTCTAGAATATGCTCGAGCAGAAGATTATAGTCTTTCATAAAATTTCTATTTGATCTTGTTTTATAAACTGTCTAATTCTCTGAGGAATTGCGTCTTCCGTAACCAAATCAACTTTTTTCTTAAGAGTTTTCTCCAATTTTAATTTTAAGGCTACAAAATCAAGAAAAGATTTTTCTTGCCTGAATTCCACCAATATATCAATATCGCTTCGCTTATTCGACTCATCCCTAGCATAAGAGCCAAACAAAAAAGACTTGGAAACATCGAATTCCTTCAAAATCGGATTAGCTCTCTTTTTAATTTCCAAAATCGTTGGAGACATAAAAATAATTAAAAAACAAATAGCTTTCCTTTTTTATTGTTACAATAGATTTTTGATTCCCTCCACTAAAACAATCACCCCCTCTCTTCCAAAAATAAAAAAATGTGCTATCTTGGAATCAAGAAAAATTCAGCTCCTTAAAAATTCAGTAAGGAGGTAAAACTAAAAATCATTTTGATTCTCTTATTGATTACGCACTAAAGCAGGGGAGAAAATGCGAAAAGATGGAA
>CAIUEV010000028.1 GCA_903898335.1 uncultured bacterium
AAAAAAGCCACCAAAAGTGACCCGAGAAAATAGATCGTATTGTTTTTAATAAATTTATCTTCGGCCAAAGCCTTGATTTTCGCCCGCACTTGAGAAAGTTAGAAAGTTAGAAAGTTTGTAAAGTTAGAAATATGTTGAGTTTTTAAAGTTAGAAAGTTTGTAAAGTTAGAAAGTTATCAAGTTATAAAGTAGAAAGTCAGAATCCTTAACTTTAAACTTTTAACTTTTAACTTTTTCTGTACCGTGGGGGAGACTCGAACTCCCAATCCCGATGAAGGGAACCAGGTCCTAAGCCTGGCGCGTCTACCAATTCCGCCACCACGGCGCTTTAACTGTTTTTCTTCTTGCGCTTCATCATTTCTTTCAGCAGATTCCATTCCTTTGCTCCGATTTCTCCCCCAAGGTATAACAGAAATAAATAAAAAGCCAGACAGAGCGGCCCGAGAATCAAAAACAGCCAGCCGGTTCGAGGCAAAAACCAAGAAATTCCGACCAGAATTGCAAAAGCTCCCGAAATTTTCAGAAAGCTTTTTAAGCTGAAGATGTAGCCGAAATGTTTTCTGACATAGGCTAAAGAAAGCAGCATCACGAAAAAAGAAGTTAGGGTGGTGCCCCAAGCGGCGCCCATTAAAGCATATTTTTGAATCAAAAAATAGGTCAAAATCGTGTTGAGTGCTAGACCCAAAAGCGAAATCAGCATCGGCACCTTGACTTTACCTGCTCCATTGAGAATAAAAGTAGCCACATAAAAAACGGTCAAAAAACCCACTCCAAAAACAAAAATTTGCATGGGTGGCACGGCCTCGATAAATTTCTGACTGTAAAAAATCCGAACAATCGGATCGGCAAAAACGGACATCAAAAGACAAATCGGCAACAGGGCAAGAAAAAGCAGTCGAAAAGATTCGCTGACCAATTTTTTGGTCTGACCGTGATCCTCGTCGGCCGTCGATTTGGAAACGGCCGGCAGAATCAAAATCGTCAAAGCGTAGAACAAATAATAGGGAATGCGCCCCACCGTAATGGCCGCATTGTAAATTCCGGTCAGATAGTCGCTTTTGAGGAGACCTTTGACCAGATAAAGATCAATCGTGACCAAAAATTCATAAGCAATAAGAAAAAGTGTAACCGGCCAAGCGTAATTAAATAATTTTTTAACAGGGAAAGTTCCCTTTGGCTCCGTTTTTCGGAAGGGATCAAAAAACTGCGCGCCCAAGAAAACGGCCAATGGCGCCAAAGCATAACCCACGATAGCCCCCTCAATGGCGCGACCGGAAGATTTATAGAGCCAAGCCAACCCGATAATGAAAAACATTCGCGCCACCGAACGCAAAATTTTTAAAAACGATTGGACTTTGAATTCATGAATGCCTGTGTAGTAGTAGAAATAGAAGGAAGCCATGGCAAAGGCGGGAATAATCAAGCTGGAAAGTTGGAAAAGTTCGGTCATACCCGGGTCGCCGAGAATCCGCGCAATCAAAGGAGCGCAAAGAAAAAACAAAAGCGCCACTCCGCCAATCAAGAAAAATTGCAATCGTTTAGCTTGATTTTTAATGACGGGCACTTTACCCTTTTCTTTTTCAAAAACTTCGGACAGATATTTGCTCATGGCCGTCGGGATGCCGTTGCCGATTAAAATAATAATCATTGTGGTGAGCGTGATTACCACCGCATAACGACCGTAATCGGTCGGACCGAGAATTCGCCCCATTCCGCTGTGAATGATATAGCCGGAAAGATTGTAGAGCACTTCACTGATCAAAAGAAAGAAAAAGGATCGCGCCAACATGAGATTAGTTAGAAAGTTAGAAAGTTTGTAAAGTCTATAAAGTTTGACTTGCTTTTATTTTTTTGACCATAATTCACAATTTAATAATTTTAAAAAATACACCTTACAAAATGAAGTTTAACTCTTTTGAGGAAATCTTAGCTTATCAAAAATCTGAACAATTAGCTTTAAAAATTTACACTCTTTTACGTGATTGTAATGATTTTGGATTTAAAAATCAAATTCAAAGAGCAGTAGTCTCAATAAGTAATAACATTGCCGAGGGTTTCGAGAGAAAAGGAAATAAAGAATTTAGGCAATTTCTGTTTATTGCAAAAGGATCATGCGGAGAAGTTCGATCCATGTTAAGACTTTCTCTCAAGCTTAACTATGTTTCTGAAGGAAATTTTAATGTGCTGCATAATCTATCGGTTGAAGTGTCTAAAATGCTCTCAGGATTAATAAAAAAATTATAGCGATAATGAGTTTTTAAAGCTAGAAAGACCTCTAAGGGTTTCTTTATGAACTTTATGAACTTTATGAACTTTATGAACTTTATGAACTTTATGAACTTTTTAACTTTATCAACTCCTCCCCCACTCGAAAGCCGTCTCCCGCTCCGAGAGTCAAAAAAACGGTCGGCCGAGCAAAACTCAGCTGAGAAAAATAAGCGATAGCTTCACTCTGATTAGGAAAGTAAACGGCTTTTTTCTTTTCGGGAATGAGCGCCACCAAATCTCGAGCACTCACTGTGCCGACACTTTCCCGAGCGGAAGAATAAATCTCAAGAACACCGATTTCGTCGGCTTGTTCAAAAGCGTTAGCAAATTCTTTCAAGAATTTTTCGGTGCGCGAAAAAGTGTGAGGCTGAAAAAGAGCCACCAAACGATGCCTGGGTAAAGTTTTTTTCACCGCCCGCAGCGTGGCTTCCACTTCGCTCGGGTGATGAGCAAAATCGTCGAAAATCAAAGTTTTTTTGATTTTTCCCTTGAATTGCAGCCGTCGTTCCGTTCCAAGAAAAGTCATCATGGATTTCTCAATCACTCCGACTAATTGTTTTAGCCAAGCTATTTGATCAGAGATATTGGACGGCAAAGGTCGGTCAGACCAAATTTTCAATTCTTTGTTGAAAGCGATTTTTTGCTTCGAATCGGATTGCCTCAACTGAAGCATAAAATTAAAAATAAAGGCCAGAACGGCGACGCTATTCATCGCATTGTGATCGCCCGTCAACGGCGAATCAAACTTAACGAAAAGACCGTTTTTTGACGGACAGGGTAGATTTTTGTCCTTCAGCTTGATTTTTAAAGTTATTTTCGAAACAAAACGCTCCCCGTTTTTCAAGCGACTGACAATTTTTTTCAAACAAAAATCGGCGTTCTTCCCCTTACCAAAAGTGACAATGCGATCGGTTTCGGAAATATTTTTTAAAATCTGACGACAGTGTGCATTGTCTTGATTAATAATTAAAAATCCTTGCGTTACTGAATTTTCAGACCAGCGCCGCACAAAATCTTGAAAGGCGGCCGTATATGCTTCCGGTGTTGGATAAAAATCGGGATGATCGTAATCGATATTGTTTAGGATAATCGATCCCGGCTCATAAAAACGCAATTTATTTTGATGTTCGTCCGCCTCGATCACAAAAATATCACTCTCTCCCGCCAAAGAATTGCTCTGCCAATTGGAAACTTTACTGCCGATCACGGCGCTGGGCGAAAAACCCAAGTCGGCTAAAGTGTTGGCCAGCAGAGCGGAAGTCGTTGTCTTACCGTGTGATCCGGCCACCGCGACACCTTCCGATCGATTAAAAAACTCCGCCAAAGCCTCCGGATAGGTCAGGACGAGAAAACCTTTTTCCATCGCCGCCTTAATTTCCGGATTGGTTTCCGCTGAAAAGGCGGTTGAATGAACAACTACCTCCGTTTCCGCCGGAATATTGGAGGCGTTAAATTTCTCCTTAAATTCAATCCCCAATTTTTTCAGCACTTCATCCGTAAAAAATTTTTCTTCCGTGTCGGAACCGCTGATTTTTTTACCTCGCTTCAAAAGATAGCCGGCCAAAGCGGTCATTCCCGCTCCTTTAATGCCCACCAGATGAAAGTGAGTTTTATCGTCCATAAAATTTATTGTTCAAAAATTACGTCTACTGTTCTTTCTTGAGCCCGACATCAATGATAAAAGAACGCAGACTTTTGCGACCGATAATTACCGGGTAACGCAGATGCTTGCGTCTGACGATAGTCGCCTTGGTTGATATGGGAATTTGGTCCAGCACGATTTTCGTTTCGATTACGGGCCGAATGCTCAATCCGTTAGAAGAATAAACCAACTTGACTTTCTTTAATAGTCCATTTGATCCGGCGATAATTTCATCAATATGTTCATCGCGAATTTTTTTAATTGCCTCAAATTGATATTCGATTGATTCATTGGGAAAAATTTGCGAAGCGTGATAGTAAGGAAAATATTTTTTAAAAACAGTCAAAGCCTCTCCGTAGCCCAATTCGATGGCCAAATCTTCATCAATGGAAACATAGTAAGCGCCCGTGTCCAATTTGGCATCCACCTGCATCCTGCCTCGAGGCCCGTAAATGGAAATTTTCTTGAAAATTCCCACCATGGTTTTACCTGTTGCCTCCTCAACTTCATCCTCGATTTCTCCGCCAAAAAGATCCTGACCGATGCGCACCGCCTTTTTGGTTGTGCTTATTTTCAGCCCCTTGACTCTCTCCAGACGATCTCTTAATGGCGCTTGATTGGCATTTTGAATGGAAAGACCGGGTCTGACATTGATTTCAGCCACTACCGGACCTCGATCACGATCAGTCATAATATCGACACCCAAAAAGCCCAGCCCACTCGCCTCTTGGCAATTAACGGCAATTTCCAACGATTCTTTCCAGTAAGGAATTCGGATACCGGCCAAGGGCAAACGAGTTCCGGGAACAAAATCCAGATGGTAATCCTGCTGAGTGGCCAAATTTCTTGAGATAGCGTGAGTTGTCACCCCTGTCGCCATGTCGATACCGACGCAAATTCCTCCCAGATGCAAATTGGCTCGTCCGCCCGAAGCCTCCGTTGGCAGGCGCAACATAGCCATAATGGGCACACGATTAAAAACAATGATTCGCAAATCGGGAATTCCGCGGTAGCTGTACGGCTTAAAAACTCGTGACAGTTTTACTCGCTCCTCGAAAAAAGCCTTATCCGGCTGGTTGGATAAAGAATAAGTACCTTCAAAAATATTACGGATATGCATCTTCAGATCTTCTATTGTAACTTCTCTTTTATCCGCTTTCACCCAATTGCCCGTTTTTTTGTTGCGACCGTAAACCACAACGATGCCTTCACCACCCAGGCCACGATTGGGTTTCAGGACAAAGCTGTAAGGCAGCTGGTCCCAATCAAAATTCTCCAGCTCCTTGAGGCTGCGAATACGCGCAATCAGGTTCGGTACCGGCAAATCGGCCTTCATCAAAGCTCTCTTGGAAAGCATTTTATCGTCCGCAATCTTTCTGGCTTCCTTCGGATTGTAGGGTCTGACATAAAGCAGATTTCGGGCGTTCATCCCGAGCACCAATCTACTTTTTTCGAGGTAATTCAACATTTTTTATAACGTCACGAAATCTTAAGTATTCATAAAGACGCAGCCCTTGCCATCGACCGATAAAAATATTCAGCAAAACAATGAATAGCACGGTTACCGGATAATTGAGGACAAGAACTTGAAACGCCTCCCATTTAACTACGAAATAACAAATCACGGCCAACAAAATTGTCTCCAAAGCCAGAAAGAAAGCCGTTCGAAAACCTTTCTCGATTTGCGCCACCACGAATTTTTCCACAATCGTAATCATGATTAAAATCGGAAAAATCGAAACGCTAGCCAGACCGGTACGATTGAAGACTCCTCCCACCACCAGAAAAATCAAAACCGAGATGGCCGTCACCGAGAGCATCATGGCCGTTCGCGACATATAAAGCAGCTGAAAATTACGCAAAAGATATCTCATCCCCAGCGCCACCAGCAGAACCACGGTAAAAATGGCGATCCCATATTTCAGAGTGGTCGCCAGAAAAGCCACCGCAATAACGGATGGCGTGTAAATACCGAAGGCTTTAATTCCCACGACTTGTCGGGCAAAAGCAATGATGGTCAAAATCACCGGATACATCAGCACATAAATCACCGTTTCTACCGGTACCCCCTGACCAATGGCCAGATCAACTAAATTAGGCATCAATCTACTTTAAAAATAGAAAAACAATTTTAGAAATTTGATTTCATTCTATGCTATTTTTATTTTTTTTATAAATTTGACAAGAAAAAGTTGTGGTCTATTATAAAACTAAAGTGGAGGAAAGTGGGGACAAGTGTTAAAATGTGTTTCTTAAAACCCAAAAATCAATGTTTATCGGAGAATACCAACATTCAATCGACAAAAAGAGACGCATCGCCATCCCCGCCAAATTCCGCGGTTCTTTTAAAACAAAAGCAATAATCACTCGGGGACTGGACGGCTGTCTTTTCGTTTACCCCACCGCAACGTGGGAAAAACTGGCGGAAAAACTCGGCTCTCTGCCTTTGGGTGAAAGAAAGATGCGGCAGTTTGTTCGACTGACTCTCTCGCAAGCCATTGAGACGGAAGTTGATAAACAGGGACGAATCCTTATTCCCAACTACCTGAATGACTTCGCCGATCTTAAATCCGAAGCGGTTGTCACCGGTCTTTACGACCGAGTGGAGATCTGGAATCGAGAAAGATGGAAGAAACAGACAGCTGAAGCGGAAAAAGACAAAGAAGAAATGGCGGAGGAGTTGGGTAAACTTGGCATCTACTAAAAAGTTATTTAATTTCTTTCGTTTCCGTTTAATTATTAATGTTTTAAAAAAATTCACTCCATGCATATCTCAGTCATGCCCGTAGAGTCGCTAAATTTCTGGATCGGAGGAGATAACAAGGAAAAAGTTCTTCCCGGTGTCTATGTGGATGCCACTTTCGGTGAGGGGGGACATAGCCGACTTTTTTTAGAACAGACTGATAAAACGGAAAATGTTTTCTTGGTGGCCCTGGATCGAGACAGCAGAAGGATTGAAAAGGGAAAAAATTTTTTTGCGAAAGAAATTGAATCGGGCAAGCTCCAATTGATTAAGGGAAATTTTAGCGAGCTGCCGGCAATTTTAAGCTCTTTGAAAACTAAAAATTTACCGGTAAGAGGAATCCTTTTCGATTTCGGCCTTTGCACCACTCAATTTTCCGAAAATCGAGGCTTCAGCTTCAACGAAAAAGAAGCTCCGCTCGACATGCGAATGAGCGAAGACGAAGAGCTGACAGCCGGCCAAATCTTGAACGAGTGGGAAGAAGAAGCTCTCACCAAAATAATCAAGGAAAAGGGAGAGGAAAGAGAAGGCCGAAAGATTGCCCGGGCCATTCTTCAAAAAAGAGCTCAGGGTTTTAGTTTCGAGAAAGTTGACGACCTGCTGGAAGTTTTGAAAAAGATAACCAAAAAACCGTGGGGACAGAAGATTCACTTTGCGACCAAAACTTTCCAAGCTTTACGCATGACCGTTAATCGAGAGGAAGAAAGCCTGATTAGAGGCCTCAGAGAAGCTCTTGACATTTTAGCCCCCGGCGGCCGAATTGTCACCATCGCCTTTCACTCGGGTGAAGACCGACCGGTAAAAAATTTCTTTCGTCGAGAAAGTCGAGATTGCATCTGTCCGCCGGAAATGCCAATTTGTCGTTGCGATCATCAAAAGACGCTAAAAATCCTGACCAAGAAACCGCTCACCCCCGACGAAGAAGAAATAAAAAGAAACCCCAATTCCCGATCAGCCAAAATGCGCGTCGCGGAAAAAATTTAAAAAAATAAAAACGATCGAATTCATGAACCAGCCAATTCTGTTTTATCAAAATTTACCGCAGAAACAAAAAAATCGAAAAAGATTTTCGATTCTGCCCAGGTTTAAAGTCGGCCAAACTTCTTTGATTGTCGTTACTGTCCTGATTTTTCTTTTAATGAGTTTAATCTATTTGATTCAAGCCAATTCAACGGCCACCAAAGGCTACGAAATTGAAAAAGAGCAAGAAAGAATCAAAAAACTGGAATCTCAAGGAGAAAAACTAGAACTGGAAATGGCGAAAATTCGCTCCACTCGAGAGTTGAATGAAGTTCCCAACCAACTCAACATGAAACCCTCTCCGGAAGGAGAAACTCTAAAGTTTGTTTCTTTGGACCAAAAAGATTCCTTGGCGAAAAAAGAGGATTAAACGCTTCCGAATAAACTCCGAATAAATAACCGCGACCGTGGATCGTGTGAATCAACTTGTCGGACGATGGCAAACCGCCATCGATTTTTCGACGCAGACTCAGCATGTGGACTTCCAAAGTATTGGCCGAGCCTATATAATTGATATCCCAGACGGATTCCAAAATAACTATTTTATTCAAAACAATTCCTCGATTGAAAATCAAATATTGCAGCAAATCGAATTCTTTCTTGCGCAAACGAATCTCTCGATTACCTCGAAAAACTTTATACCTTCTGAAGTCAACCGACAAATCGGCCAAACGGTAATTTTCATCCAACAAATCCCCCTTCTTCTCCCAGCCGTTAGTCACCTTTATCTTGGCTAAAATTTCCTGAAAGGAGACCGGCGCCAACATAATATCGTCCACCCCCAAATCGTAGAGACGCAATTTGGTTTCCGAATCAATTTCTTCCGCTATATAGATCAGAAAACCCTTAAAAATTCTGGAAAGCGTTTTTTCAATAAAACGCTGCAGCTCGGGCGCCTCACCACCACCGATAATTACCAGATCGTAATTGTTTTTTCGCAACATCCACTCTCCTTTTTTTATTCCCCTCACTCTGTCTCCCTCAAAACCCGCTCGCCAGAAACCGTCAATATAGCTTTCCGGCAGTTGATTGGCATTGTCGATCGTCAAGAGACGCATAATTTTCTTTTAGATTTAAAAGGTAAATTATGAGTTCTTAAACTTTAAATAAAATTCTGGCAAATTTATTTCTTAAATTAAAAATAGATTCATCCCGTAGCAAAAAAATAATCCCACCATTTACGCAGATTGGATCTGCTGTCCTCCTTCTTCGGAATGGCCGCCTCTTCCTCCACTTTCTTTTCTTCCATTTCGATTTTTTCTTTTTCTGAAATTGTCGGCTCCTTAACTAAAACAACATTTTCTCCCTCCTTCTGCACGCTCAAAGTTTCTTTGGCTTCTTTTTCCTTAAAATCGGAAGTTTGAAAATAGTCAATCAAACCTTGCAATTTTTGATTTTCTCTTTCTCTTTTTTCCGCCTGCACTCGTAAGTCTTCAATTTCCTTCTGAATTTGCTCTCGACGATAAGTTTCTTGAGCCACCCCCAAAGAGATCACCACTACAATACCTATCGCTATTATGATCAGAACCAAACGAAAAAGAAACGTCATCGTTTTGGAATATCTATTTTCTTAATAATTGAGTCATCATTTTATCCACTTCTTTTTTCATTTTAGCGCGACCGCCGCCATTGTCAATAATAAAATCGGCTTTATTCATCAAAGCGGGAATATATTTCTCGTTTTTAGTCGAGGTCTGTTTTTTGAACTCTGTAAAAGAAACTCGATCGTCCGTTTTTTCCTTACGCTTAGCCACTCTTTCCCAACGAGTCTTGACCGGGACCTCCAAGGCGACAAGCGTATTATCTTCGAAAGAACGTAAAAATTTATAATCTGAGGGAAGCCGAATTCCGTTAATGACAACAATTTTACTTTGCGAAAGATCTTCAATTTTTTTCTCCAACGCCCTAGTCAGAACATCTCGTCCGAAACGATGACGCAAAGTGTTGGCCAACCAAGTTGAATTATCTCTCGAAACTTCCAAATTAAAAAACTTCAATGTCTCCACCAGAAAGAACGAAAAGCGAAACTCCTCCGCTCCGTACCGCTTTTTCAAATAGGAAGAAACCGTATCCTTGCCGCTCCCACCGGGACCGACCAAACCAATAACCAATTTTCCCTTACCGATTTTAGACATAACAAAACGACAATTAAAATTTAATAATCAAAGCAGCCAGACCAGCTTACTTGCTTTTGCGAAAACGCGCCAAATGATGCACCGTAAATTTTTTCTTCACTGAAGCGCCTCCTCTTTTTTTGAGAGTAATCAAACGATCTTTCTGTTTTTTAATTTGACTTTTTAAATCTTCAACGGCTTCGTCAACTCCCTCAAAAATAGTTTTCTTCACTGATTGAGCGATAAACTTACCGGCACCACACTCTAACTGAAATTCAATGCGAAAATGCTTCTTTCGGATCAAAAATTCGAACTCAAAATTAACCTTGGGCGGGAATTCATCCCGAACAAAGAACTTTTCAAAGGCCAGCATCTTTTTCGACACATACTCTTCCACTTTGCCTTTTTCCTTCTCCTCGATGTTGGAATGAAAGTAGAAATTGGTGTTCATACTTTCTGTTTAATTATTAATCCTCCACCTGAATTTTAAGACAAAATTTTAAAAAGACCAACCGGCCTTGGCAGCCCCCCGAATCCATTCCTCCGCCATCGTTTTTTCCTCCGACGTCGGATGAACCAAGATTTTAGTATTTTTAAGTAAAGTTTTCATTAACGGTTCCACTATTTCATTGCGAGTAATCGCTTTTCCCGCCCCAATGGAGCCGGTAAAAACCAAGGCATCACACCCACCCAAAGCCGCCCAGTAAGCACCGATGTATTTTCTTATTCGATAGACAAACATTTCAAAAGCCAAAATCGCCCGCGGCTCTTTCTTTTTTATTTTATCAATCAATTCAAGCATATTAGTGCACTGCGCCACTCCGACAAAACCGCTTTCTCGCAGCAACATCGCCTCTATTTTTTCCGGTCGCATACCTCGACGCATTAAATAAAAGATTATCCCCGGATCGATATCCCCCGCCCTTGTTGACATCATCAGTCCTTCCAGCGGCGTGAACCCCATGCTGGTGTCGATGGCGCAACCGTTTAAAACGGCGGCCACACTAGCACCACCGCCCAAATGAACGGTAATTATTTTTTGATTTTTTACTGCCTGACCTAAAGTTTTTTTCGCCATTGCAGCTGCACCGGCGTGAGAAATTCCGTGAAAACCGTAACGTTTCAAACCGAAACGACGGCTAACCGCTGACGAAATAGGATAAAGAGCGGTTTTCTCCGGCAACCCGGCAAAAAAAGCCGTATCGAACACGGCCAGATGAGCCGCTTTGGGCCAAGTCCGACGCGCAAAAACAATACCTTCCAAATTAAAAGGATTATGCAAAGGAGCCAAATGTGAAATACGATGCAGCGTGGAAATTATCTTACCGTCAATCAGAGTGCTTTGGCTCATTTCTCCCCCGTGAACCACTCGATGAGCCACCCCTTTGATTTTGTCGGTTAATCGATTTTTTTCCAATTCGGCAAAAAGTAGCCTTAATACCGCCTCTTTTTTGACGCTTTCCTTTAAATTGGATTTGGACCAAGAAAAAACCTCCTTCAATTCGTCCCTCCCCTTAATCGCAAAAATCTTACTCTTAACCGAGGTACTCCCCACATTAAGAGAGAGAATCAAATTTACCATCGGTAAAAATTTATTTTTTCTTCTTAAATTTTTTAACTTTCTTGACAACCGGCTTTTTTCCCGTTTTTTTTGTTGTGTAAAGTCTTCCCCACCAGAGTCGCCGTGACCGCCCCGACAAAAGCTCCGATACCCGCCGCCGCAATAAATATTTTTTCCGGATTTTCTTTCACATAGCCGCGCAGTTTTTTCTCCCATTCCGAAAATTCATCTTTAGCTTTAAGTAAGTTCTGTTCGGCTGAATCACCGACTTTGCCGATTTGCTCCTCGGCGATTTTTTTAATGTTTCCCATCACCAAATCGGCCTTGCGCTTGACTTTTTTGGCCTTTTTCTTTGCTTCCTTCTCGATTTTTTGAGTTTCCGCTT
>CAIUEV010000029.1 GCA_903898335.1 uncultured bacterium
GCCGCTTCTTCCGGCTACGGTGGAACGGATGATAATACGAACGATAACACTACTACCAAAAAGAAGAAAAAGAAGAAAAAAGGAAACGGGCCGAGTCATCAGCATATACCCCCGAAAACCGGTGGCAATGCTTTGTCGAACTTTAGACCGAGAACTTTAGCTTTCAATAATACAGGTGGTAACACGGGAGGTAATACCGGGAACACAGGTGGTCAAGAGGTTAGTGGTAACCAAAACACGAACCAATCCGGTCAGGATGCGATGAATGATGTTCTGGATGACTACAATGAAGTCGGTCGCTCCATCGAAGGAGATAACTCAAACGTCAATGCTAATGGCGGCAGCGATACCAATTTGAATGATAATTCAGCCGATAACGGATCCGACAATCAATCTCCCGGCTTGTTTGGCTCAATTTTTAGAGCTATAAGCAATTTCTGGCATCGGCTTTGGAATTAATAATCGATTGTTCCATATAGTTTTTGAAACTTAAAAGAAATAAAAATAAAAAAATCTTATGTTGGATAGGAAGAAGATCTTTGCTCTCCTCCTTATTTTGCCTGTTGCTTGCGGATTGTTTGTCGGTGTGAATAAAATTCTTCAAGCGGAGGAAATTGCTCCGTTGAATCAGGAAGATTTAGCTACTTTAACCAAGCCGAGTGTGGTGCGAGTGGCGCAATATGTTAAGGGTGAGGCAGTCATAAAACCTTTCTCTTTGGATTTTGATAAATTTGAAATCAGGGAAGGGAGCGGCGAGGAAATTAGAGTTCCGGTCGATGAATACATTACCGGTAGCGGTTTTATCGTCAGTGAGGACGGTTTTGTTTTGACTAATTCGCACGTGGTTTCCAGTCAGGCTATTAAATTAAAAATTGTTTCTAAAATTATTCAAGATAAGATTAACGAACTGGGCTCAAGACCGGACAGTCCTGTTAATCGTAAAGACCAAGCGGATAAATTCAAAGAATTTGCCAAACAAATCAGAGAATATCTTCTTGAGAAGGGTGATTTCAATTTTGAAGAAGGGGCGGCGGTGCTGAATCCCGCTTCCACCAAAGAAAAAATGGGCGATCTCTACGCGGAAGGTTTTCCCGCCAAACTGGTGAGCGTCAATAAAAATTTTTATAAAGACAATTGGGATATCGGTTTGATCAAAATCGAACAAAAAAACTTGCCCGCGCTCAAGCTGGCAAGCTCTTCACCGGTGGAAAGCGGAAAGAAAATTTTTGTGTTCGGTTTTCCGGCCACAGCGGAAATTAATAGTCGCAATGTTCTGGAGTCGACTTTTACTTCCGGAGTGGTCAGCGCTTTACGTGACTCGGAAAATCAGGATTTTAAAATTATTCAGACGGACGCTAAAATTTCTCAAGGCTCCTCCGGCAGTCCCTTGCTGGATGAAAAAGGCGAAGTGGTCGGAGTGATCACCTATCAGTCGAACGGCGAAGCGCAGAAGGAAGGTGGTGATAATTTTGCCTTTGCGGTGCCTGTGGAAATTGTTAAGGAGGGAATAGAAAAATTCAGATTGGATTCATCGGCCGATGTTAATTTCAAATTGGGCGAGTTTGAAAATCGTTTGGGAGAAGGTCTGCAACTTTTCAGAGCGGAAAATTGTCGAGAGGCGTTGCTGCGTTTCTCGGAGGCGAATCGTTTCAATGAAAGATTCGTTAACGGTGAGGCGCTTAAGCATTACACTGACCAATGTCAGACCATGATTGCGGAGAATCGTTCCGTCGATACCGCTTGGGCCAAGAGCGTAAAAAATTTAAAGAAAATTCCACCTTCCGTTTTTGCACTTATTGCAATGGTGGTTTTAGGCTTTGCTTTGGGCTTCACTCTTTTTTTCCGTCGATCCGAACATAGCGATGAAAAAATCGAGAAAGAAATCGAAGCCATTCAGGCGGACGACAAAAAAGACGATGCCA
>CAIUEV010000030.1 GCA_903898335.1 uncultured bacterium
ATGGAAAAGCGACTTTAGTCATTGCCGGAAATCTTTCTCGGCTTGAGAAAACCGATGTCGAGGGAAGCTTTAGTCTGCAAAAAAAAGAATTTTCCTCCCGACCGGGGAAGCAGAAAGGGGCTTCTAAAAATCAAAGAGTTCAAGCTTTTTACAAAAAAACCGATCAAACTCATTTGGTTTTGGGAGCAAAAACTTTTTCCTACAACGACAAAAGGCGTCACCACCTTTCATTGATTAGCACCATTATGGGCAGTGGCATGAGCTCTTGGGCCTTTTCTGAAATCAGGGAAAAACGCGGGTTGGCCTACTATGTTGGTAGCTTTACTGATTTGCATAGTGATACCGGCAGCTTCGCCATTCGGGCCGGCCTGAACAATGGGAAGCTCGGTCTGGCCGTCAAGGAAATCGTTAAGCTTTTTCATCGAATCAGAGAAAAAAATATTTCCACCGACGCTCTGAAAAAAGCCAAGGATCAACTCATCGGCGGGATGCTTTTGGAAAGAGAAACCAGTGATGATGTCGCCTTTATTTTGGGCTCTGAGATTTTGGCACGAAATAAGATCGTACCCCTTTCCAAGGAAATTACCGATTTGAAGAAAATTTCCGTCGGTGAAATTCGCACCGTCGCCAAACAATTCTTCAAACCGGAAAAACTGCATTTGGCCTTTATCGGGCCGTGGAAAGAAGAAGATGCTAAAAAAATGCAAGCTTTAATTAAATAATTTAAGCGTATGAAAACTCTAATTGTTGGCGCGAAAGGCATGCTTGGTCACTATTTAGGTCAAGTTTATGAAGAGGCCGGCCATGAAGTCCATCGCTGGGACTATGAAGAAATTGATATTACCAAACGCGATGAGGTCATAGAAAAAATCAAAGAATTGGATCCGGATTTTGTTATCAACTCGGCTGCTTACAACGCGGTGGATAAAGCCGAAGAGCCGGAAGAGTTCGAAAAAGCCAAAGCGGTCAATTGTGAGGGACCGAGAAATCTGGCCGAGGCTTCCAAGGCCGTTGGCGCAACTTTTGCCACCTACTCCAGTGACTATGTTTTTGCCGGCGACAGACCGGAGTGCTACTCAGAGACCGATTCGACTGATCCGATCAACAATTACGGCATCAGTAAAGTGCTGGGCGAGAAGGCCGTCACAGAAGTGGGCGGCAACTTTTTTGTTATTCGCACCTCAAAGTTATTTGGTAAAGAGGGAGACTCGCCTCAAGCCAAAAAAAGCTTTGTCTCCATTATGCGAGAGCTGGGCGAAACCAAACCGGAAATAATGGCGGTGAACGAAGAGATGAGCTGCTTTACTTACACCAAAGATTTGGCTTACGCGACCCGATTTTTATTGGAAAGCAATCGAGATCCGGGAATTTATCATTTGGTTAATGAGGGGCCGTACACTTGGTACGGCTGTGCCAAAAAGATTTTCGAAATTCTCGGCAACGATAAAGTTGCCGTAAAGCCAGTACCCGCCTCGCAATTTCCGCGACCGGCCCAAAGACCCGCCTATTCGGTTCTTCTGAACACGAAAATTCAGAAACTTCGTCCGTTCGAAGAAGCCTTGGAGGAATTTTTGAAAGAAGGATAGAACAATTAGAACTTTGTAATCTGGAACTGGCTAAACTTCACTCCGCGAGACATTTCATAGTCTTCGACCGGTTTGCCTTTTTCATCTTTGATTTGCAATTCCAAACGATGTTCTCCCGGCTTTAGTTGATTGACCACAAACGAATAGTCTCCCTTAAAATCGTCAAGGCTCACTTTTTTTACCGACACTCCGTCCAGCAAAAAATCAACTTCTCTCAAATATTTTATACCGGCCTTAAAATCTATCTTTACGTTAATCGGATCTTTTTCCAAATTAACCACTTTCATCGTCGCTCCGTTCTTGGCGAAACGCGCTCGACTCCGACCGGTGCCCTCTTTTTCCGACCAAGATTCGGAAAAATCTGTTTCCAGCGTCAATATGGCTCCGGAACGATTTTCTCTGTTTACCTCAAAAGCAACAAGAAAATCGTCTTCGTAAACTTTCTTGAGACCGAGATTCCCGCTCAAATAGTTTAGCGTATTTTGTCTGGCTTCGTCTGTAAATTTTGAACCGGCCTCCCGTTTACTCACCGTAACATAACGAATGTAATAGAAATTCAGAATCGATTGACCAATCGAATCAAAATCGGTAACAATGATGTCTCCATTGGGATTTTCCGGGTTTTTTTCTCCTCCCTCGGGAAAACTGTAAAGAATTTTGGAAATTACCGGTGTGTTCTTTTGGAAGGCCCAACGATCTTTTTCGGTTCGAGCAAAGTCGATGCCATCCACCTTTTCTTTCAAATGTTTTTGAGCGGTATAGAGTGTGTAGGAGCCGAAATCGTAGCTGGTTGATCCGGGAACCTCCAGTAAAAAATATCTTTCCTTCTCCTTTCTCAGTTGGTCGTAAAAAGCCGAGTAGCTTAAATCCATTTTTGAGACGGGGAAAGAAACATACTCGATAAAAAGCAGACAGAAGAACAAACCGAAAACCCAAGTCTTGAGTCTGTCGATTTTTATCGAACCGAGCTTAATGCTTAAATACTTGGCCGACAGACCCAGCATCATTGACCAAGCGAAAAGCGCAATCACAAAAATTCGGCTGGTGGTTCTTATGTAATTCCAGAAGGGGATATTATTGTAAAGCCAAATTTGAGGCATTTTTTCTTTGAAAAATTCCTGACCGGCTACATGCAGAGTCGGCCCAAGGCTTAAAACCGTAAACACCACAAAAGCCCCGCTCCAAAAAATCATCCAACGTCGATCGTCACTGACCCGCTCCTTGGCTTTCGCCAAAATCAGAACAATCAAACCGGAAAAAAACAGTAAAATAGCCGAAAAACCCAAGTAGAAAGTTTGTCGTCCCTCCTTGTTGGAGGAGGTATTTTCTCTAAAAGAATTAAAATGCTCACCCCAAAGAGGATGGAATTCGGCCGGCAAAATAAAATCAATCAAATCGGCCGAATAATTTTCCACCTGGCTGAATGGTGGAATCAAAAAATTATTTTCCGAGTGAGCGATTTCCCAAATTTTGTTAAACTGAATAGCTCCAACCAAGAAAAGCAAAGCTAAACCGGAAGCCAAGATTGACCAAAAGCGCCAATTTTTAAGACAATCCGGTTTCAAATAAATCAGAAACGGAAAATAAAAAACCAAAAAAATCATAGTAAAGGCCAACAGCTGATGCTCGGTTGCGATAATCAAAACGGAAAAAACGGCCGTCCCCAAAGCGGAAAGCCAAGATTTGTCTCGAACAAATTTATACAAAAAGAAGGCAAGCCAAGGAATCCACTGATAGTTCATCGCCCCAATATTGGTGGCGACGCCGTGAGCGAAATGGAACGGAGCAAAAGCAAAAATCAATCCGGCTGTGTAGGCCGCTATTTTTGATCGAGTAATCTCTCGAGTGAAAAACCAAGTGCCCAAAAAAGCCAGAAAAAACGAAGCCAACCAACAGAAATTATATCCCCCTTTTTCTCCCAAAAAGTGTTGAAAATATCCGATAATGGGCAAAATTCCCCAAAAATCACTATCGCGTTGCCAAACCAAAGTTGCGATCCAGCCTTCCGAATCGATTTTCTGAGCGGTCATCATCGTTCTCGCCAGCACTTGATAAGTATCCGGCCCTCGACCGGGAATTTGCCAAAAAAAGTAAGGAAAAACCGGCCAAGTGAAAATTACCGTAAAAATCAAACCATACAAAATCGCTTTTTTCGTTTCCCGCTTTTTTTCTTTTTTATTCATTATGTTAGCTTATTTTAGCCCCTTTTCAATCGTAGGCGCAATTTGTTTTTTTCGAGAAACAACTCCTCTGAGCACTAAATTTTCCCCTTCAATAACAATATCCGAAAAAACCTTCATCAATAAAGATTTCTCCTCTTCACCCACCAGCAGCATCTCTGTTTTATTATTGATAATATCGACAATTCCCAAATAAACAAGATCGACATTTTCTTCTTTTTTTACCTTAATCATCGCTTCTTTAAGCTCTTTTTCCAGCTCTTTTACCTTTTCCGGCTTTACCGTCTCGACCACCCCGATTCCCACTTTTTTCCCGCCAAAATCAAAATTTTTATAATCAAGCTTAACTATTTCTTGGGGAGTAAAGGCACTCAGATCGGACTTGGCTTCAAAAAGTTTATCGGCCAGTTCTGACGGTATGGTTCCGGTAATTTCCGACAATCTTTTAACCCACAATCGATCTTCGTCAGTGGTGGTCGGAGAAGTCAGATTTAGAGTGTCTGAAATCATTCCGGCCAAAAGCAATTTTGCCACCCAATCCTGAATTTCAATACCTTTCTCAAAATAAAGCTTTGCCACTAAAGTGGAGGAAGATCCTAGCGGTTCGATTCTGAAATAAATCGGTTCCTCAGTCCTAAAGTCACTGCCCAGTTTATGATGGTCAATCAAGCCAACTAACTTTACTTCTTCTGCCGAAACGGGACTTTGAGCTCTTTCGTTGAAATCGACAAAGAAAAATTCACGATCTTTAAATTCAACCGCTTCTTTCAATTCTTCAATTTTTTCTTCCGCTTCAGCGAATTTCAATGCATACTCGGATTCTTTGTTGAGGTTGCCTTTTCTCATCGCTAACGCCGCTTTTCCTTCCTCTTTCAAAAGCTCCGCCATCGAAATAGCCGCACAGACGCTGTCGGTATCGGAATTTTCATGTCCAATAACAATGATTTTTTTCATCCTTAGAAATTTAATAATTAGTATTCAGAAAATCAGCCTTCCTCTTCACCCGAAAGAACAAGAATTACATCTTTAATCCTTTCCGGATGAGGAATACTCTTAAAAAGGAATCTTTCTCTTTTGCCCGCCGTTTGAACGTAAAGATCTCCAAAGTCGAACAGGGTCGATATTATACCGCCTATTTCCGTTGTCAGGTCCTGAACTTTTTCTAAACGCAACTCGGAGACCTCTCTCTTAAAAAGACCTTTTTGTTCTATGTTGATAATTCTTTCGTTCGTTATTACCCAAACATCCAGATAGTAATCGATAAAAATAAAAAATAAAAATGCCCACAGAAACAAACTCACGACTGCCGCCCCAAAACTCAAAAGAATCTCACCGTCCCCAAGGGAGCCGAAATTAAACAGAAAAAAATAAACACCCCCAATTAGAATCAAGAAAAAAAGCAACGGCCAAATTTGAAGAAAAAGATTAATCCAGTGACGTCTCAGGAAAATTACCAATTTCTCCTCTCCGGCACCTTCCGCCAACAAATCGGTAATAAAAACTCTAATCTCTGAAATTTTTCTCTTGCGACTAAGCAAAATTTTGCTTTTCGCAATTTCGCTCTCCGTAATTATTTTTTCCAGGTCTCTTAGCTTTTCTTGACTCATAAGCTTTAATTACTCTCTTTTAATTTTAGCATCAAATTGATCGGCGTATTTGAGGACTCTATCTCCATACCAACCGAATCGCTCCCAATTTCCTCCGGCCAAATATATTGAAGCGGCCTTATGTTCCGCAGTCCTGTTGTGATCTGTCACCCCCGGCACTTTGGCTAATTTCAGCCCCATTGCCGTCAAGGCATCTCTCAGATTCCAAGGATCGGGAGGATTATGTCCGTTAATTTGAGCAATCTGGTCTTTATAACCCATCCAGGTGCTCGGCATAAATTGTGCCGGACCCATTGCTCCGCCCCAGCCGCCACAATTACCGGAAGAATCTCTGTAACATGGTTTTCGAGAAACGGGTTTGTCGTCCGGATCGTAGCCCAAAGAAGTACAAATTGATTTGAAGCGATCCCATTGAGCCGGATTCATATCTGTTTTGTAGCGTCCTCCACCCACATTATTACCCATATTTGATTCGACTCGAAGCACACCAAGCAAAAAAGCCGTTCTAACACCGGTTAAATTAGCCACATCCTGCGCATCACTTAAAGCCTGACCAAAATCGATCTTCTCGCCCAAGCTTTGCATGGACGTCAGTTCGGCCGAAAGTCGACTGGCGATTTCCTGCTGTTTATCAATTGCGTTTCCCAATTTATATTGTTCAGTTTGAGTTTCCGCCAGAAGTTCTTCTCGATCGCGTCGATTTTGTTCCAGAGTAATCCGCTGATCTTCCTGCATGGCGTAAAGAGAGGTTTGTTCATTTTGCTGTTCTTCAAGCGTCTCCCTTTCCTTGACTAACTCGGTTTTTTTATCGTTTAATCCGTCCAGCATCTCCTTTATTCGACTCTCAAAAGCTACAATACTTTCCATCTCCCGAAAATATTCAGACAGTCTCGGTTTTTCCAATAAAACTTCCAAAAAAGACTTGCGATCCATCAAATTCAGCTTTCTGACATACTCTTTGAGAATTTTTTTTCGCTCCACGATCTCAAATTCCTTAATGGAGACTTCTTGCTGTTTCTGGTTGACGGAAGCGGTGATTTCCGCCAAAGCCGCTCCGGTTTTTTGCAACGATGCTTCCATTTCCGAAATTTCACTGTCCAGGACCTGAATGATCTGTTCTATTGTTTCTGTTTTTTTATCCAATAAGTCGGATTTTTGCTCAAAACGATTAATCTGATTTCTGACCGAGTTCAACTGCTCCTTCTTTTTTGCTATTTCCGCCTGTTTTTTTGCCAAATCGGCCGGAGGAACCGCGCTGTTGACGTTAGAATTTATGTTAGTGTTGATATTGGAATTAGAGTTGAGATTTCCATTCGAATTGGTGTTCGCATTGGTATTCTCGTTATCATTTTTATTGGCTGCGCCGGTAAAATCAAAACCGACGAATAGAAATAAAACAATAGCCGACAACAGAGCCGCTATTCTGTATTTAGAAAATACCTTTTTCTCCAAAAAAATTTTACTGAATTTCATTTATTTTTCTTATTTTCCCTTCTTTTTTAGATCTTCAAGAATTTTACGAAGGTCGCTCCTCAACTTCTCCCTGGCTTCGCTGGAAACATTTTCTTTCGATTTTTCCGCCGCTTTGGTTTCGTTGTTTCTGGATTTTTCCCCATGAAGGATAGCTGCTTTATGGCTCCGAATTTCTCGTAAACACTCCTTGCAAAAGACATCTCGACCCTCTTGAGGAACAAACGGCACTTTCGTCTTTTGACCGCAACGATCACATACCGCCTCGTTCCAAACCGATTTATTTTCTTTCGGGGTCTCTTCTTTTGGCCTTTCTTCGGCTTTCTCGGGCTGTAAAGAGCTGGCTTCTTCCGCTTTTTTAATATCCTTCAACTCCGAATCGGGTAAAATTTTACCGATTTCCGCCTGCATCTTTTTTTCCACTTCAATCGTTTTTTTGTCCGGACCTCCAATTATTTGAGAAGGGGACATAAACTTTTCCTGTTCCGTATTTTCACCTTCTCTCTTCCGATTTTTGGCCTGGCTTAATCGACCGTCAATTCGTCCGTTTTCTTTTTCCTCAAATTTTTTGTTTTCTCTGGCGGCATTAAACCTTTTTTGAAGCCATTTGAGTATTTTGGCCTCAACTTCTTGACGAGGACGACCGTATCTCTCGCGAGAATGCTGGATTGCTTTGTCGGTATAGGAAACCGGCGGAAGAGGAAACGGCGGCAAACCCTTGGCACTAAAGGCGTCGCCCGAAACACCGTCAATCATTAATTTCAGATAGATATTGTACTTCGGCAGATTAATAATATCGTTCATTTTTACTGTCGGCTCGAATTCTTTTTCCAGAAATTCGGCGTCGGAAGCCCCCACTCGGAAGGAAACCAGAGTTCCAACGTTACCGAAAACCGAGTCTCGAACCGGTTCGGTCAATTGAGCTACGTACTGGTGAGCCACAATCAAGCTCAGTCTGTACTTTCTCGCCTCCGATAGAATACTGGCAAAAGATTCGGTGGCAAAATTTTGGAATTCATCAACATATAGAAAAAAATCTTTACGCTCTTTCTCCGCCAAGTCGACTCTTTCCATCGCCGCCAAATAGAGCCGCGTCACCACCATACCTCCCAACAAGGCCATGGATTCCTCTCCGATTCTTCCTTTCGACAGATTGACTATCAAAATCTTCTTCTGATCCATGATTTCTCGCATATTGATCGTCGATTTGGTCTGACCGACAATATGCCTGACGATCGGAGTGGAGACGAATTGTCCCACCTTATTTTGAATGGCAGCCGTCGCTTCTCGAGCAAAACGCTGATCCCATTTACCGAATTCCTCCAACCAAAAAGATCTGACAATCGGATCTTTGACTCTCTCGATTACCTGATCGCGAAACTCCTTTTCCGCCATCATACGATTAATGCCCAGCATTGTGCTTCCGGGATAGTCAAGCAAGGCCAGAATGGTGTTATTGAGAATATATTCCATTCTGGGAGACCAAACATCCGGCCAAATTTTCTTAAAAACGCCCATCATGCCCGACGCAATCAGATGCTTGTGATCTTCATCAACCGCTTCCAGAATATTAAAGGCCACCGGGTTCTCCAGATCGGAAGGATTGAAATAGACCAAATCGTTGACGCGACTCTTAGGAATAAAGCTCAGGACTTCTTCAGCACTATCTCCGTGAGGATCGACAAACGCCACACCGTTGCCTTTGAGAATATCTTGAATTACCAAATTCTTAAGCAAAACGGATTTTCCCATTCCCGTTTTTCCAATAATATACATATGTCTTCTTCGATCATCCAGTTTGATGCCGAAGGTTTTTTCCTCGCCTCGAAAATTAGTTTTACCAAAAACGGTGATATCTTCCTCCTTAAGAAAAGCCATTTTTTTGTGTTAAAAATCTGGGTCGGCTTCTGCCGTCCAACTTGTACCGAAGGTGGGACTCGAACCCACACAAGGGGATACCTTAAGGGATTTTAAGTCCCTCGCGTCTACCAATTCCGCCACTCCGGCCTGCAACTTTAAACTTAAGGTAGCCTAAAAATAAAGTTTAGTCCAAAAAAATAAAGGTTTTTCTTTTTTTTGCTCAAATTTTGCTCAAAAATTTTGCCCGAAATTTTTCATTTGAATTCAGATTAGCCACTAAATCTGCTCAATATTATTATCGGTTATTGACTTTTTATAAAATCTCTGCGATAAAAAAGTAATTCAAAATCTAATTTCAAATCACCATGGCTGAAATAAAAGCGCCTAACGTTGAAACTTTCGCCAGAATAAAAGTCGTAGGAGTCGGGGGGAGCGGTGGCAATGTCATTGCCAGAATGAAAGAAGTTGGTCTTAGAGGTGTTGAATTGGTAGCAATAAACACTGATGCCCAAGCCCTACATCAAAGCGGAGCGGAAGAAAAAATTCACATTGGAAAAAATCTCACCAAAGGTCTCGGCGCCGGTATGAACCCGGAAGTCGGTCGACAAGCGGCTGAGGAGAACCGAGACGAGATCCAGGATGTACTCAAAGATGCCGATATGATTTTTATCGCCTGCGGCATGGGAGGAGGCACAGGAACGGGAGCTTCTCCTGTTGTTGCCGAAGTTGCCAAGGAGTCCGGAGCCTTAACCGTCGCCGTCGTCACCAAGCCCTTCAGTTTTGAAGGAATGCAACGATCGATGATTGCCGAGGAAGGTTTGGAACAGCTGAAAGATCGTGTTGACGCATTGGTTGTTATTCCCAACGATCGACTGCTGCAAATAATCGACAAAAAGATCAGCCTCATTAACGCCTTTAAGATTGTAGACGATGTTTTGAGACAGGGCGTTCAAGGAATTTCCGATTTGATTACCATTCCCGGAGTGGTTAATGTTGACTTCGCCGACGTTAAAGCCATTATGCAAGACACCGGTCCGGCTTTGATGGGAATTGGACGAGCTTCTGGAGACAACAGAGCCAGTGAAGCGGCCAGACAGGCTATTAATTCACCTCTTCTCGAGATGTCAATTGAAGGAGCCAAGGGTGTTCTGTTCAATGTCACCGGCGGAGACGATTTGAGCATGCTGGAGATCAATGAAGCGGCCAACACCATCACTGAAACAATCGATCCGAATGCCAAAGTTATTTTTGGCGCCGTCAGCTCGATTGCGGACAACGATCTTAAAAAAGGAGAAATTAAAATTACGGTTATTGCAACCGGTTTTGAAGACGCCGATTTGGGAAATCAAAATTTCAATCGTAAAGAGCCGGTTTCGGTTCCTCAAGAAAAAGAGAGGGAGCCGGAAGTGCCGGAAAGAAATTTCCACAAAGCGGAGCCGATTGTTGACGAAGGTGTTTCCGACAGTTACTACTCTGACAATGATCTTTTTCGCCGAGAAGAAAAACCTCTGATTAAATCAGAGAGGAGAGATTTCGACTCTTATGACTACGGATATGAAGGAATGGATAATCCGAACATTTCCCCCGCTTCATCCATTGAAGCCAAGGAGGAAGATAACGAATCGGAAGAAGATCTGGATATTCCCGCCTTTATTCGAAGAAAAATGCAAGATCGAGAGAGAGAATAATCTTTTGACTCTCGAGTTTCTAATTTATTTATTCATTCATCAAACATTATGTGGGCAATTATTGAAACCGGTGGTAAACAATATCGAGTTGAACCGGAAGAAAAAATCGAAGTAGAGCGAATTGAAGCCGAAAAAGATTCAACTATTAAGTTGGACAAGGTTCTTTTCGTCAGCAAGGACGAGGAAGGTAAAGATGTTATCATTGGTCAACCATATATCGAAAAAGCAGAGGTTGAAGCCTTGGTTTTAGGAGAAATTAAAGGAGACAAGGTTACTATCTTCAAATACAAACCCAAAAAACGCTATCGAGTCAAAAAAGGTCATCGACAAATTTTCACTCAGTTACAAATAAAGAAGATTTCTTGTTAATTTCCGTTGTCCTTTATAAATAAAGATAATTAAAAAACAAAAACAATGAGAGTTTTGCTTACCGGAGGAGGCACCGGCGGTCATCTTTCACCACTTTTGGCCGTTGCAAAAGCCCTGCAAAAGGAAGCCGAGTTAAAAAAGGAACCCCTACAGATGCTCTATCTCGGTCCATGCAATAATTTATCCGACTTAATTCTGAAATCGGCCGGCATTGAAACTCGTCATGTCATGGCCGGTAAATGGCGTCGCTATTTTTCTTTTATGAATTTTGTTGATGTTTTTCGAGGATTTTTCGGCCTGCTGCAAGCCATGTTTAAAGTTCTTGTTTTTATGCCGGATGTGGTTTTTTCCAAAGGCGGCTACGGGAGCGTGCCTGTAGTTTTTGCCGCTCGACTTTTTTTAATTCCCATAGTTATTCACGAGTCAGATGCGGTCCCGGGCAAAGCCAATCGAATCATGCAACATTTTGCCGATGTTGTCGCCGTTTCCTATGAAATGACCAAGGGATTTTCCGATCCCACCAAAACTTATTTTACCGGCAGCCCGGTTAGAGAGAGTATTCTGGGAGGCGATCCGGCCAAAGCCAAAATCTCCCTCGGTCTCCGAACGGAAAAACCGGTGTTGCTCATTCTGGGCGGAAGTCAGGGAGCGAAAAAAATCAATGAAGTGATCGGACAAATTTTGATTCGCCTGGTTGAAACCTATGAGGTGATTCATCAGTGCGGAGAAAAAAATTACGATGAAGCCAAGAATTTGGCCGGAAAAGCCGGGATAAAAGTCAATAGAGAAAATTATCATCTCTACCCGTTTATGCGAGATGACAAAGAAGAGCTGAAAAACGCTCTAAACTGTGCCGACTTGGTTTTAAGCCGCGCCGGCGCCAGCTCCATCGCTGAAATAGCCGCCCACGGCAAGCCGAGTATTCTGGTTCCGCTCCAAGGATCCGCCAACGACCATCAATTACACAATGCTTTTGAAGTCGCCAAGGCGGGAGCCGCTATCGCTTTAAGAGAAGAAAATCTGACGCCGGAGCTCTTGCTCGGTAAAATAGATATTTTGATGAATGATATGCCTCTTCGAAAAATGATGGGAGAGAAGGCCAAGATCTTTTATCACACAGGGTCAGCCGCCACCATTGCGGATATCGTTCTTAAGCTTGGTAACAAAGAAAAATTAAAGGACTAAAATGAAATCCGGTCAATCAACTGCTTACTTAAAATTCTTCGAGATAATTTTAGTTGGGACTTTTATCCTCGCCGGTTTTTTGCTTTTTTGGCAAGAGAAGGTTAACCACGACCCGGATTTCGATAAAAGCTGGTTGAATTTTTATTTTAAAAACCCCGATCAGCCAAACGAAGGAGTCGAGCTGAATAATCATCTTGGGTACGAGCTTGAATTCAGACTCTGTTTAGTGCCGGACAACAATAACTTAATGGAACCCAAAGATTTGTCGTGCAATTTAGACACTGTTCTCGCTGCCAAAGAAATAAAAGTTGCTCCAACCGAAAAAGCTGATTGGAAATGGTTAGAGCCGTCTCAGAACGGTAAGTACTGGATTGTCCTGCAATATATAACAAAAGAAGG
>CAIUEV010000031.1 GCA_903898335.1 uncultured bacterium
AGGATGAAGAGAGAAGAAAAAGACTGCTGCCCCAAATAATGCAGGAGCTGGAAGACCGAGTAAAAAACCCCAAAGCCATAAAAGATCTTCTGGACAACGATAAGCTGAAAAAAAGCGACAAGATAGACGATCAAGACAGATTGAATATTGAGAATATTTTTGGATCTATTGACACTGCGATAAAAAACAAAGATTCAAAAGAATACAAAAAACAATTAAGCAACCTCAGCCAAGAGATAAACAAAATAAAAGCCAAGGATCCTTCTTTGGCTAACGAAAGCTTTATCCTTGAAGCTCAGAAAAAGATTGCGGAGGCTTACAGAGCGAAGTTTTTACCGACCGACAAAGGTCCATCCATCAGAGATCGATTCGCTTCAGATATTCCCGCCATCGCCAGAGAAAACGCCATTAATTTTCTCGCCGGCAGCAAAATCAAAGAAGAAAACGCCAAAAAAATCAAAGAAAAAATGGAGGAATTTAAAAAAGATCCAATGCTTAACAAGGAATTATTGGCCAGAAAATTCGCCCGCGACGAGCTTGATCCGATTGAAAGAGAGGCTGTTGTTGGCTTTTTCTCTTCATCCGCCAGAGACATGTCCTCCTTGGTTAGAAGCATCAACAAAGAGAACGGCAAACCGGATGGCGACATCACTAACGCCATGACCTTTATTACCAACAAAACTTCGGAGATGACCGCTATGCGAGCTTTCAACAACGTACAAGCAGATGCGGAAAAAAGTAAAAACTTAACTTTAATAGGACACACTGTCTTCGATTCAACTTCGGGATCATATCGATCTACCAGTAAAGAAGAGCGATCTCAAGGGCTGAACAGAAGCCTGAACAGCATGAGCGACAAAAGCAAACTCTCTAAACTCAATCCCGCCGTGTTTCAATATGATAGCAAAAACAACGTTTTCGTCGACCCACTAGCCGTCAAAGCTGTTGTAAACTCAATAGATTTTAAGAAAATCACTAAAGATTCAAGGTTGGCCAGCGAAGTAGTGGAAGATATCGCCTCCAACACCAAAAAGTCTCTCGTCGAAAACAGTCCGCACTTCTCTGACTTTATTAACAACTCGGAACAACAGAACGCCTTCAAGAGCTTTGTCAAATCTAATTTGGAATAGAAATCAGTTTCCAAATCTCTTTTTGCTCACGATAGGCGACATATCTACACAGCATCTTTGTCCCCTTTTAAAACGATTATCAGAGTTTTAAACAAGATAATAATATCTAGAGTAAGTGACCAATTTTCAATATAGTAAGTATCCAGACCAACTTCGTCTTCAAAGTTCAAACCTGAGCTGCCTGACACCTGCGCCATCCCGGTAATACCGGCCTTTATACCGAGTACTTTTTTGTGATGAATTTTGTAGTTTTCAATTTCCTCCGGCTCATGAGGTCTTGGGCCGACCAAACTCATCTCACCTTTTAAGACATTTATCAGTTGAGCGAATTCATCCAACCGTGTTCGACGCAAAAAGTGTCCAAACTTGGTAATTCTTGGATCGTTGACCATCTTGAACAATGGTCCGTCTTTACGCTCATTGAATTTCATCAGCTCTTTTTTCTTTTTATGTGCGTCTTTTATCATTGAACGGAATTTGAGCATTTTAAATTCCCTACCCTGTGAAACTCTTTTTAATCTGGCAAAAACCGGTCCGGGTGAATCCAATTTTATTATTATAGCTAGAACTAAAAAAAGCGGTGATAGCAGAGTCAACAGGCAGAAAGAACCTACGAAATCATAAAATCTTTTCATCACTCTTCCCCATCCGTCAAGCGGCGTTCTTTTAATCTCGACAACGGGAAAACCGGCTAAATTTCGCACCTCAATGTTTGTGGCACGAGCGGAGAAAAGATTCGGCACATACTTAAAGTCTATCCTATTCGCTTCGCAGAATCGCACCAGCGGCATTATTTTTGAATGTAAAGTCTCCGGATTGCAATAGATAATCTCATCAACTTTTCTGGCATAATAATCCATCTTTTTTTCCTCTATTTCCTTAATTCTGGCCACCAGTTTGTAGGGACTGGATTTTTTTTGACGAAAAAATTTTATAATTTTATCGCTTATTTCCCCTTCCCCGATAATCAAAACTCTGTGTACTCCGACACCTTTTATTTTAGCCAGCTTGGTTTGAATGAACCTGACCAAAAATCTCTCCCAAGAAACAAAAAATATAATCGAGAGCCAACTGCCAATCAAAATAAATCGAGAAGAAAAAAATTCCCTATTAACAAACGCCACTAGAATAATTATCAGCAGAGCCGTGGAAGTTGAGGAAAAAATCTTAATAAACTCTTTCAACAGACTACGTGTGACTTTCATTGAATAAAGACCCTCTATGGCGTAAACCAAAACTACAAAGGCCGCCCCCAGTAAAGTCATACGCACAAACTGCCAAAAATCCAAAGTGTATAGAACCGGATAGCTTGACTTTATGGGATCAACGAAACGCAATGAATAAATAAAAATTATCGAAAAAACAATCGAGAGATAGTCCAGTGGGACCATTAAAGCATTAAAGAATAATTCAGATCTTTTCATACTAGTAATCAAAATTTATTTTATCTCGACTATCTATATGGAACTGGCAAAAAACAAGAAAATCAAGTTTTTTTCTTCTTTTTATCCTTGCTGTTTTTTTCGCTCTCAGCCGGCACGGCCGATGGCGCCGGTTTTTCATTTTCCCCTTCGGTTATCATTTCTTTTTCTTCATTCTTGTTTTCCTCATCGGTCTTGATGCAATCCGGTTTTAGTTTATAGAAAATACGATCTCTAAGCCTTAAATCGGCATAATCGAGGCAGCGAACATCCAGGTTTTTTGACTTAACTTCTTGATCTATGATTTTCATTAGAAGCTCCAAGCTTCGATCTAGGCTAAGCCCGATATCCAAAGATATCGTCCATTCTTCCGGAGTCTTTACTCTTATTTCCAGAGCTGAAGGGATAGGCGTTGAAATCTCAGAAATTTCATAACCTGTTTTTTCTTTAAATTTCCTTGAGACTTCGTTAGCGAAATTAACATATTCAGGAGAGGTTATTAGGTTGTCCAAGGGAATGTCGGAATTGGATAAATCTTTAACCACAACCAAATTGCCGTTGTCTGAAGAGACTTCAAAGAAAGAACTTTGATTGTAAGACACTCCGTCCTCGTCCACCCAGGTACATCCCTTATTATTGCAAAAAATCAAAACCGCCTTCTTCTCTTCAATCAAAATTTTCAAGCCTCCGGGGAAGATTCTCTCCACCGAGACATTGCTTATTCTTTTAAAATTGGAAAGGATTTCTTTTTTTATTTGGTTGGTGGGAACAAAGAAAAAATTATTCGATGGAAGAAATCGAAGAGATTTTTTATGAAGAAAGGGCTCGACTGAATCCAGAACCGCTTTCTTATCCACAATATTATTCCCCTCTATGGTTATACTGTGAACTTGAAGCCATTCGGAGAAAAAAAGAAAATAAAAAGTCCCAAAAATCAGCAACAAAAAAAGGAGGCGATAAATGATTCTGGCAAAATATATTCTTAACCCGGAAACAACAAGCTTCGGTGTCCTGACGCTTATCAGGGGATTTTTAGGAGTTGTTCTCCTCACCCTCATTCTCGAATAGGACCTGACTCGACTGCTGCGAGGAGGAGCTATTTTCCTCCTATACCCACCGGTCCCGACTTTATTTTTTTTACGAAAAAAATCAAACATTGAATTTTAATCTTTTTTGCTTGAATTATCTTTTTTTAGACCGCTACGACTCGTCTTTTTCAACCAATTTCTAATTTTGCTTTTAGCCTGACTGGTTTTAACAAACTCCAGCCAACCGCTATCCGGATTCTTCTTGGAACGATTCATTATTATTTCAACAACTTCCCCATTTTTTATTTTGTAGTCCAGTCCGACCTTTTGACCGTTTATTTTTGCTCCGATGCAAGAGTTCCCTATTTCCGAATGCACCAGATAAGCAAAGTCAACAGGGGTCGCCCCCTCCGGTAAGTTGATGACATCCCCCTTTGGTGTGAAGGCAAAAATTCTGTCCTGAAAAAAATCAATCTTAAGGCTTTGAAAAAATTCTTTGGAATCACCGCCAATTTCACTATGCCACTTCCTCAGCTGCTTCACCCATTCTATCTCCTTTAGGTTTATATGTTTGACCGGCTCGCTTCTGGGCATAAAGTAACTATAGAAACTCTTCTTTTCCGAATAAATCCAATGAGCCGCAATACCGAATTCAGCCTCATAATGCATTTGCGGAGTTCTTATTTGGACTTCGATAATTTCCTTTCTGGGGCCAAAAATAGTCGTATGCAAACTTCTGTACCCGTTAGGTTTCGGCAAAGATATATAATCCTTTATTCTACCGATTAGCGGCTTGTAGTGTTTATGGATGACCCCCAGAACTTCATAGCAATTGGCAATTTCCGGCACAATAATACGAAGAGCCACCAGGTCGTAGACACGAGCTATATTCATGTGGTGACGCAGCAGCTTGTGATACAAACTAAAGAGATGTTTCGCTCGGCCATGGATGTCAACCAGTTTTTGATTTTCCTTTTTGAGGATATCCCCGATTTCTTCAATTGCTCTTGCCACCGCCTTTTCTTTTTCTTGATACTCTCCTCTGGTCATTTTCTCGATTTCCCGATATTTTTTGGGAAAGACATAAGAAAAAGCCAGATCCTCCAGATAGCCCTTTATTCCCCCCATACCAAGCCGATTAGCGATGGGAGCGTAAATTTCCAGAGTTTCCTTCGCGATTCGATATTGTTTGTTGGGCGGTAGCACGTCCAGTGTCCTCATATTATGGAGTCTGTCGGCCAATTTAACTAAAATAATCCTGATATCGGCCGCCATCGCCAAAACCATTCTTCTTAGATTTTCCATATACAGATACTCTCTTTCTTCTTTTCTTCTGTTTCTTTCAACTTCTTCGCGATCTATATTTTTGCTGTCCTTATCTTTCTTTTGTTTTTCGTCTTGATTTTTATCTCTTTCCCAAATATTTTTAGCCCTCTCTTCACTCAGACGAACTTCACCTATTTTAGTCACTCCTTCAACTAAAAAGGCGATCTCTTCACCGAATTCTTTTTTAACATCCTCTATGGCAAATCCCGTATCCTCGGCCACATCGTGGAGAAGTCCGGCTGAGATTGTTTCCGCCGACATGCCCATTTTTGCCAAAGTCAAAGCAGTCTGCAACGGATGCTGGATATATTTTTCGCCCGATTTTCTCATTTGCCCGTCATGAGCTATTTTGGCGAATTCAAAAGCCTTTCGAATTAACTTCGTATCGATTCCTCGGCTTCTTGACTTAGCGGCCTCTATAACATTTTCGATCCTAATTGAATCAAGCATGTTTTTACTGGCTAAAAAATAAATAAGGTTTTAGAATAACTTCGTTCACCTGAAACGTTATCTTTAGTACGCTTTGTAATTATAAAAAATTTTTTCTATGTCCGAAAGTCAAAATAAAAATACGAGAATAGGCGGAACTATTTTGGCCGGAATCCTTGAAATCGCTCAAGTGGTTTCCGTCTCTCTGATTATAGTTCTTATTATCAAATATTACCTTATTCAGCCATTTATGATTAAGGGTAACAGTATGGAGCCGAATTTCCATGATGGAAACTATATTGTGGCCGATGAAATTTCTTATCGATTCAGAACACCGGAGCGAGAAGAGGTAATCGTCTTTCACTTCCCCATTGACGAAAAACAATACTTTATCAAAAGAATTATCGGTCTACCGGGAGAAACTGTTGAGATAAAAGATAAGCAAGTCAAAGTTTCAAGTAACAGCGATCCTGAGGGCAAGTTTTTGGATGAGAATTATTTACCGGAAAACGTGAGAAACAAGACAGAGGGCAATCTTAAGGTCACCCTAAAAGATAATGAATACTTTGTTATGGGAGATAATCGATTTCACGAAAAAAGTTCAGATTCAAGGTCTTGGGGTCCGGTTAGCCAAGATTTGGTTGTCGGTAAAGTTATGTTTCGAATTTGGATTATAGAAAAAATCATTGGCGGTTTTAAAGCCCTGATGATGTAATTTTTTGCTTGATTAAAGTACAAAAAAGACGCACCTCGCAGCGCGTCTTTTTTATTTCCGAATTTATTCTTTCACTAAACTTCTATAATAACCGGTAGAACCATTGGTCGACGTTGGGTCTTGTTAAAAAGATATTGACCCATATCGTCCCTGATAGCACCTCTGACATATTCCCAATTAATCGGATAGCCGCCCTGTGTTTTCTGTTCGATAATCTTCTTGATTTCCATTCTGGCATCTTTGAGGAGTTCTTGATTGTTTCTCATGTAGATAAATCCTCGAGAAATCAAATCGGCATTACCGATTTGCCTGCCGGTATTCGAGTCGATGACTGCGATTACGGTAAACATTCCGTCTTTTGCCAGTTGCTGTCTTTCTCGAAGCACCACGTTTCCAATATCTCCGACACCCAGTCCGTCAACCATAACATAGTTGGCCGGAACTTTCTCACGAGTTAATTTACCGTGGCCCTTATGATCGAATTCAATAACTTGACCGTTTTCCGCCACTAGCACATTCTCGTCCGGCATTCCCAGTTTCTTCGCATTCTCACCATTCTGTCTTAACATATAGTGATTACCATGGATGGGAATTAGAAATTTAGGCTGAACGATGTTGAAAAGCAGTTTGAGATCCTCTCTTTTGGCATGACCTCCGGAATGAACGTCCATCATGTGATAGTGCACCACATTAACTCCCCTTCTGGACAAATTGTCTTTAAGGTTTTGAACGGTTCGTTCGTTACCGGGAATAACCGAGGAGGAAAAAATTATCGTGTCTCCCTTTTCCAGAAAAACATGTTTGTGCTCTTCGTTGGCAATTCTCATAAGCACTGCGTTATCTTCGCCTTGAGCGCCGGTACAAACAATAATAACTTTATTGCGCGGGTATTGATTGACTTCGCGAATATCAATAAATGTTCCTTTTTTGGGTTTAATGTATCCCATTCGACGAGCAATCTCAACATTGGCCTTCATGCTGAATCCATCGACCGCAACTTTTCTTCCATATTTCTCGGCAATTTCAACCATGTGTCGAATACGAGTCAGCAAACTGGAGAAAGTTCCCGCTATGACTTTTCCTTCAGCCTTCTGGATAATTTCTTCAAAACTGTCTTTAACCTCTGATTCCGAAATGGAATAGCCCGGATGCCCCGCGTCAGTCGAGTCTGCCATCAAGCCGAGAATTCCCTTCTCTGAGACTTTAGCGATTTTGATAATATCCGTAGGTTTTTCACCGATCGGGTTTTGATCGAATTTAAAGTCTCCGGTGTGCATAATGGATCCTACCGGAGTATGAATTACCAAACCGAAGGAATCGGGGATGCTGTGACAAACATGAAAAAATTCTATCTCGAAAGCACCCAGTTGAATTTTATCGTCTTTACTTACGCCATGGATTTGCAATCGAAGGCCGTCCTTAAACTCATCTTGTCTTTTCATGATAATGGCCTTGGTCATCATGCCGGTATATATTGGCGGATTACCCAAAACCTTCATGTGATGAGGAATAGCGCCAATGTGGTCCAAATGACCATGAGTCACTATAACGCCCCTGATGTTATCAGTTTTATCTCTCAAATATCTCGAGTTGGGTATGATATAATCGATACCGTGCATGTCCTCTTCGGGAAACTGCAACCCCATATCTACTATAATAATGTCGTTACCATACTCAAAAACGGTCATATTGCGACCGACTTCCTCGAGACCGCCAAGAGGAATAATCCTCAATTTGGTTTCCTTTTTTGAGACCGAATGATGACGTTGCTCTGTTTGAGAGCTGTCATTTTTAGCAATACCGTTAGTAACCGGAATAATATTTAGCTCCGGTTCATGGGTTTTAAATGGAATTTTCCGTTCCACTTTTTTTCTTTTTAACGCTCCGGGATGAGCGGTTTTTTTACTCTTTTCAATCATTTTATTTTTTGAATTGAATTATTTCTAATTAAATAAGTTAATAATAAAGATTCTTGTATGGTGCCGAGAGGGAGAGTTGAACTCCCACCCCGCAAGCGGGACAACGCCCTGAACGTTGCGTGTCTACCAATTTCACCACCTCGGCATACTCTAAGTGCTGCTAACTTTTATATTGAAACAAAATATCGAGCGCAAATAAGAAAACAAAAATCAATAATTTTATAAATAACACAAAAAAAATTTTTTGGCAAACAAAATCACTTTAGTTACCAAAAATATGTTCAATTTAATGAATTGGCACACGATTACTATTATTATCTCAAATGCTTAAAAAAACCTTAAATCTAGCTTAAAAAAACTATAGATTTATTAGCGTTGACTTCCCCGTTGAAAGTTGCTAGCTTAAGCTAATTTAAAGAATAATCTATGTTAAAAAAAATAATTGAAAAAATGCTAATCGCTGTAAAAAATTTTTTTCTTCCCTTTCATTGCATTGTTTGTGAAAAAGAAAATGAATATATTTGCAACGATTGTTTATCTTCTATTCCCATAAGAAAAAATGATATCTGCCCTTTATGCGAAAAAGAGATAACGAGATTCGGTGCTGTTTGCAGAAAGTGTAAAATAAAAAAAGATAATTACCTCGACGGTTTAATCGTTGCAACTTATTATGAACACCCTGCCGTGAAAAAAATGATTCACGATCTAAAATTTTTAGGATTTCAAATGGCGGCAGAATATTTAGCAAAAATACTTTTAATAAAAATTAATTCCGAAAAAGACTTTTCTTTGGAAAATTTTCTTTTTTTGAATGTCCCCATTCATCAAAAAAAGAAAGCTATCAGGGGTTTTAATCAGACCGAGATTATAATCAGTAC
>CAIUEV010000032.1 GCA_903898335.1 uncultured bacterium
CGGCCCGAGGCCACCGCCGCCGATCAAGCCGCGGTCCTTCAGGCCGCCACCCCCCGCCCCGCCGTAGCCGAACCCGCCATGAACGGTTCCCCTCCCCAAACGCCTGCCCCCGCGGATGAAAGCCCCGCGTCCTTTCAGCTTGTTTCCCTAACCATAATATAAAGAGTACTATGAAAATAAAAAATGAAGAAAAGAAAAAAGCTTTTTTCTGAGATTATTACTTGTAAAAATATAATTTTAGCTTTCAGAGAAGCTTCTCGATTGAAAAGTTTTCGAGCTTCAGTCCTCTTTTTTGAAAAAAATTTGTCCACTAATCTCCTAAAAATCATCCGGGAATTGCAAAACGAAAGCTACCATCACGGAAGCTACAAAACTTTCAAGGTTTTTGAACCGAAAGAAAGGACCATCAGTGCCGCTCCTTTTCGAGACCGAGTGATTCATCATGCTGTTTGCCAAATAGTTGAGCCTGTATTCGATCAAAAATTCATTTTTGATTCTTTTGCCAATCGAAACAACAAGGGCACTCACCGAGCCTTGAGGCGACTGCAATTTTTTTTGCGGAAAATCACGAGAGAGAGAGGGGGGGGGTGATCCCGTATCCTAAAGTTAAACCTCATTTTCAAGAAATTTACTGCTTCAAAGGAGACATTGCTAAATGTTTTCCCTCTATCAATCACTCATTGCTTCTAAAAATCATTAGTAATAAAATCGGCGACAAAAAAGTTTTGTGGCTGCTGAAAGAAATTATTTCTTCTTTCGAAACGGGGGATGAATTTGATTTTCTTTTTCCCGCCGATTCTCCTTTTATTATCAACCGACCTCGGGGCATTCCCATTGGCAATCTGACTTCTCAGCTTTTTATGAATATTTTTTTAAACGAACTTGACCAATATCTAAAACACCAAGAAAAAGTACGTTTCTATCTTCGTTATGTCGATGATTTTGTCATTTTGCATCCCGACAAAAAATACCTGCATCAGCTGAGGGAACTTATTCGGATTTTTCTTAGAGAAAAACTTTTTCTGGAGCTTCATCCTAAAAAGCAAAGTATTTTCCCAATCAAAAAAGGAATTGATTTTTTGGGGCACGTGGTCTTCAAAGATTTCTCTCGGCTTCGAAAGAGCAACAAAGAAGCTTTTCGAAAAAAATTAAAAAAGATGAAAAAAAATTTGTTAAAAAGCAAAGAAAACGAAGAGAAAATGAGACAGGCAATCACTTCTTGGCTCGCTCACGCCAGTTTTAGTCGCACCGAGAGGCTCAAAAAAAGAATGCTTGGCTGGAATTTGGAAGCTAAAAATCAAGAATTTATCAAAAGAATCATTTCTGTTTTGAAGACCGACTTGGAGCAACGAGCCCGTGCATCATCCGTCCAACTTGGTCTGTTTGATACTCTTCCTAAACCACTCAAGCACTTTTCCTCAAAAGCCACTTCCAAAGAGGAATGAAGTTAACTTTTCCGTATTCATGTTCTTCTAGACCTTCGTACTCCTCGGTTATAACAAAAATATATTCAGGCTTTAATTTTTTCGTGGCTTTCAAAATAGCTCTCATTTCTCTTTTTTTTGTATCTTCTCGCAATTGTCCCATGCACACCTGCGTAATCTCCAAAATTTTACCACCCGCCTTCACCACAAAGTCAATCTCTTTACCGTCTCTGCCCGCTTGTTCATCTCTCCAATAGAAAATTTCGTAATTTGTGTGGTTAGCTTGTTTGTGCAGATAATCAAGATAAACAATATTCTCAGCCATTCGACCGAAATCATCACTCATCCGAAATCCGACCGAGGAAGCTAAGAAAGTATCTATTGCATAAATCTTACGCGGACTTTTTTGTTGCTCCTTGAAACTGAAAGAAAATCTTGGTAGCAAAAATAATAAATAGGATTGTTCAAAATAAGAAATAAACTTTTCGACCGTATCTGGAGACAATTTTAAAAATTTAGAGGCTGAATTAAAAGTCATCGGTTTGGCAACGTTACTCATATAAAAATTAAGTAGCATTTTTAATTTTTCAGTCTTGCGAATGTTGAAGCGATTAACCAAATCCCTCTCAAGAACATCCTTATAATAAGCCATTAGCCACTCTCTTCCTCCGGCTTCCAAAAGAGCAAGAGCGGGGAAGGAGCCCTTAGCAAGATACTCTTGTAAATATCCGGACATTAAAACGGGATCCTCTTGCGAAGAGTCCGCCCCTTTAAAATTTAAAAATTCTTGGAATGAAAGCGGGTAGACTAAAATATCAACATGTCTCCCCGTGAGAGTCGTGCCCAACTCACGACTGAGTAGCTTAGCATTTGACCCAGAGATAATTATATTTGCCCTATTAAGTTCATGACAGACACGAACCCATTTTTCCCATCCTTTAATCTCTTGAATTTCATCTAAAAATATATAGGGTTTTGAATCCGGTTGCAAGAAAGACCGATAAGTTTCCAAAATTTTATCCAGTAATTTAGTTTCTCTTCCAATCCAACGAGGATCTTCAAGATTGACAAACAAAACGTTCCTCTTGGCTACTCCACCCTCAACCAATCTGGAAGCCAATTGCTTCATCAAAAATGATTTTCCGCTTCTTCTAGCTCCAGTTATCACTAAAATCTGCCCTGTCTTTAAGTAAGTTGACATTTTATTCAGATATGAGTCTCTTTTTACCCCTTCATCCCAAGGTTTTTCCCAAAAATTCCAATCCTTTAAAATATCAAATATTTCTACTCTGTTCATAGTTATTAGAAACTTTTTACAAATTATTTCTAATAAGGATTAAATACTCGAAATAATTCACTGTCAAATGTTTTAAAATAAAAAAA
>CAIUEV010000033.1 GCA_903898335.1 uncultured bacterium
AGAAAGGTTCACGATTTTTCCAAGGTAAGCAAATTCATTAAATGCGAAGATTGTTTAGCGGACGAGTGCCTGGCTTAGGCGAATAATTATTTAAGCGACTTCTCTGTTGAAGTCGCTTTTTATGTTGTTTTAAACCGTGTATTTTAATTTGAGAATATTTATTTGCTATTTATCTCTTTAGGGCGTCGAGACTTTGCGTAAAAACTCGGCAGCATCTTCCGGAATTACGGTACTGACCTCTATGCCGGTGGCCATTTCGAAGCCAGCCCAAATTGATGTTCTGGGCAAGATTTCTATGTGCCAGTGATAGTGGGAATAATCTTTTCCGTCGCAGGGAGAAGTATGAAGATAAAAATTGACTGCAGGGTTGTTTAGGCCAAAATAAATTTTTCCCAATGCTTTTTTGAGAGCTTCTCCAAGCTCCCATTCTTCTTTGCTGCCAATTCTTTCAAAGTAGGGGCTGTGCTTTTTTGGTAAAACCCAGAGCTCGAAAGCGGCTCTGGAAGCGTATGGAGCCAACACTACGAAATTTTCATTTTCAAAAACCAGTCTCTTTTTTTCTTTTAATTCCCATTCTATCATGTCGCAAAAAACGCAATTTCTTTTTGACCTGAAATAATTTTCAGCCCCATTTAATTCCAGACTGACTGCCGGTGAGATAACCGGAATGGCAAAAAGTTGACAGTGGGGGTGTGGCTGAGAAGCTCCCGCTCGCCGTCCATGATTGTGAATTATCAATATGTAGTTAACGCTTTTTTTATTCATCAGCTCGAGATACCTGGTTCTGAAAGAGTCCACTAACTCAGCTAAATTTTCTACCGACATTTGACCGAAAACCTTATCATGATCTCGTGTGATAATGAGCTCGTGGTATCCGATTCCTTCCATGGCGAAATAAGGACCTTCTTCAAAATGGCGGACTTCATTGCTTTCTCGAGAAAAAGCCGGGAATTTATTGGGAAAAACTCGAAGACTCCATTCACCGTCATCTCGATAGTAAATCAAAGTATCTTTTTTTTGTCCGGTTTTTTCAGGATAGCAAAAGGGGCAATCTTCGGGGTTGACGGGTGCCATCTCATTATCGGCGGCCGCTTTGAAATTTTCCGGCTTTTGAGCCCTGGCTTTGGCGATTACAACCCAGTCACCGGTAATTATGTCTTGGCGCAATTCGGATATTATAGGGCTCTCTTCGTGAGAGGTGCTTAGGGGCATTTGATTTTATTTTTAATTTTTTATTTCTCTAAAAAATGGAGCGGAAGACGGGACTTGAACCCGCGACCTCCACCTTGGCAAGGTGGCGTTCTACCACTGAACTACTTCCGCAAAGAACCTTAAAGCCACTGTAGAATAAAGTTTTGGTTTTAACAATATTTGACCGATTGAGCTACGATTTTAACGACTTTTTTGTCGAAAATCGAAGGAATTATTTTTTTTGGTGTGGGATTTTTTATCATTCCGGCTAGGTTTCTGGCCACATTAATTTTTATTTTTTCCGTCACTCTGGAGATTCTGTTGTCCAGCAGTCCTCTGAAGAGACCGGGGAAAACCAGAGCGTTATTGATTTGGTTTGGAAAATCGCTTCTACCGGTAGCCATCACTTTAACGCCGGCCTCCTTGGCCAAATCGGGAAGGATTTCCGGCTCCGGATTAGCCAGAGCGAAAACGATCGGATCTCTCTTCATGGCGTGGATGTAGTTTTTTTTAAGAACTCCGCCCTCAGAAACTCCTATAAAAATATCCGCTCCCGCTAGAGCTTCTTCCAGTCTTCCATCGGGTGATGAGGGTGAAAGGTATTTAAGCATTTTTTTCTTATGCGGGGGGAGATCCTTTCTTCTGCGATTTATTACTCCAACACTATCAAGCAAAATCAAATCATTAAAACCGGCCGAATGAAGTAACTTAAGAATGGTGATGCCGGCTGCGCCCGCCCCGTTTACAACGATCTTAATTTTAGCTTTATGTTTTTTAACCACCTTTAAGGCATTTATGATTCCGGCTAAAACGACAATTGCCGTGCCGTGTTGATCGTCATGAAAAACGGGAATTTTTAATTTTTTAATTAATTTTTTTTCTATTTCAAAACAGCGAGGCGCGGAAATATCTTCAAGGTTGATACCGCCGAAAACCGGTTCCAAAAGCTCAACCGTTCTTATTATCTCCTCCTCATCTTGAGTTTTAAGACAAATCGGGAAAGCATCTATATTGGCAAACTCTTTAAAAATAGCGCACTTCCCTTCCATTACCGGAATAGCCGGCATTGCCCCCAAATTACCTAAACCCAAGACAGCTGATCCGTCCGAGATGACAGCGATACTGTTTCTCTTTAAAGTATAATCAAAAACCGAACTTGGTTTCTTTCTGATCTGTTTACAAACTTCGGCTACACCGGGAGTGTAAGCAAGAGCCAAGCTTTCTCTGTCGGCTATATGGTTCTTCGTCCTTATACCGATTTTTCCTCCGTCCTTTTCGTGGAAGGATAAAACTTTTTCTTTTAGTGATCCAGCGTCGTTCATAATTTAAATAAATTTATTGCCTTTTAAATATTCAAAGACCCCCCTGGCCGCTACGGCTCCTTCAGCGGAGGCCGTTATGATTTGCCTAAATCCGCCCGATCCGTTAGTCACATCCCCGGCCGCAAAAAATCCTTTCAAACTCGTCTCGCCAAAATTATTAATTTTTATGGCTCCTTTATCATCCAGGTCAACTCCTAAATTTTCGACCAGTCTGGCCATCGGACTGGTTCCTATTTCTATAAAGACACCGTCCAGAGCCAAATCCGTTTTTCCTTGATACTCTTTGTCCAGAATAACTCGTTCAACTTTGTTTCCCCCTTCAATTTTCAGAAGATTCGTTAGTGGTAAAGTGATGATTTTTTCATTGTTTTTTACTTTCTCGATCCAGATGGTTTCTCCCTTTAATTCTTCGCCTCGATAAATCAAGTAAATCTTCTCACAATTTTGGGATAATTCGACAGCCGCCATAATGGCCGAATTGGCTCCGCCGATTACCGCTACGGTTTTGCCCTTGAAAAATCCCCCGTCGCAGGTAGCACAATAACTAACCCCTCTGCCTAAAAAATCACTCTCTCCCGGAACGGAGAGCCTTCTGTATTCTGTTCCCCCGGCAAAAACGATAGATTTTGTTTTTACTTTTTGGTCTGTGAGATGGATTTCAAAACCTTGGTCTTCCTTGGTTATTTTTTTAACATCGGAAGAATAAAAGTCGGGCGTGTAAACTTTGGCATGATTCCACATGTTCTGCATCAACTCGGTGCCGCTGATTTGATTTATGCCCGGCCAATTTTCAACTCGGTGAGCCTCGTTGGCTGAACCGCCTATGCTAACGGCTGCTATCAAGTGATCGACTCTATAGCGAGAAGCGTAAATAGAAGCGGTTAATCCGGCTGGACCGCCACCAATAATGACCAATGGATATTCTTCTTTTAAAGACATAATTTTATCTTAATTTTTAATTGAGAAAGAAGATCGGAATCAAATTAGGAATTCTTTAATTTAGCCCCGATAGAAATTTGATTGAAGACAATTTTTTTATTCACCGCATCATAAGGGATAAGAGTTTTTTCGTCCAGCGATTTGAATATCAATTCCAGATTTTTAATCTCGTCCGGATTTAAACTTTGGCTTATTTTTATTCTTTCCATAAAATTTCCTCTTTCTTGCGGTGTATGACCGCCCTTTCCGCACTCCTTGTAATAAAAATCAATCCAATTGCCGAGGGTGGGGCTGGCCGAGAAAGGTGCCCCGTTTAAACGAATGGAATTACCGGTTAACTTCATATTGCCTATTTCCGGAATTTTATTGACTATTTCAAGAATATGGCTTCTGTTTATCTCAGGTTCGGTTGTCTGTGTGTCCGGATTTTCCTTTTTAGCGTCACTCACCATTTGGTTGATTATCGCTTCCTGACCTTTCGGATTAGGGGAAAAATCTTGATTCATAATTTTTATTCTTCCCTCCCCGACATCTTCTTGAGTTAGATTTCGAGGAGCGCTGTTTGCCGGTTTGGTTGGATTGGGATTACTCGATGCCGAAACTTTAGGAGAGACACTCGGTTTTTGAGCTAAATTTTCCGATTTCAAAAAGACTCCTTTTTGTCGTTCAATTTTCTTAGCTTCAGGCTGAATCATGGCAGTTATTTTTCGAACTTCTTTCTCAATCTCACTTAAAGAATAAACTTTCAGATTTTCGTAAAATTTCAGGACTTTTAACAGAATTTCCTTCTGGGGTTTTATTAGTTTCTTAGCGTTATTGTCATCCAAAACAAACTGATGGGGTTCAAGTCCGGAGTGCTTTTCAATTCCGAATCTCTGGTTATAGGCGCTGACCCAATTTTTTACATAAGGAAGATAAGAACTTTTATCCCCCTTAATACTAATGGGTGTCGCTCCAATCAGTTCAGTATTTTGGGCTAAAGCCTTTAAATATTCTTGACTTAGTTTGGGCCAAACCAATTCGGAAGTTGAAATGGCTCTCTGTTTCATCAGCTCTTCAATATCAAGACCGGACTCTAAAGCCTTGGTAAGATGGTATTGAAGGAGTTCGGAAACCTTAGTATCACTGATTATAGGAAAAAGTAAAAAATCTATGATATACTTTCTGCGATTGAGAGCTTCTTGACCCTCCTGGTAATATTGTAAGAACTCCCCGTTTTCTTCTTCGAATTTTTTAATCTCACTCAAAATCAGATCTCCCTTTTCCAACATCAAATAGTTTTTTATATCATGGATGGAGGAATCGATTTTGAT
>CAIUEV010000034.1 GCA_903898335.1 uncultured bacterium
AGAGTCAACTTTAGAGAGTATTCTTTACCATTGTAATTCCATTTATACTCAATATCTTTCGGATCCTGTAATTCGGGAAATTTCCTAACCGGTTGGCTGACAACATGTCCGCCATTTTCATCCGAATTAACATTGACGGTTTTTTTGAGAGGAGAAATTTCTTGCACTTGGCTAAGAAAACCAATGTACCAACCAATAAAGGCCGAAATGGCAACAAAAAACAAAAACCGCAATGTTTTCTTTATAAAGTTCATTTATAAGTTTCTTAAAATAAATACTTGTGTTAATTTTATTTCAAGTTTATTGTTCTCGGTAGTTTTTTGATCCCGTAGTTCAACTGGATAGAACACAGGCTTGCGGAGCCTGCGGTTGGAGGTTCGAGCCCTCCCGGGATCACAATTTTATTCAAAAGAAAACCAATCCAGCGGGGTCAAGACTCTCGGATTGCTTTCTGTGATGGCGACCGTCCATTCAAAATGGGCACTGGGAAGACCATCTTTTGTTTTATAGGCCCAACCGCTACGCCGATCCAAAATCACTTTAAAAGTCCCCGCGTTTAGCATCGGTTCAATTGCCAGCACCAGACCGGGAATAAGCTTCATTCCCTGATGCGGCTTACCGTAATTTAAAACAAACGGATCTTCATGTACGGCGTGACCGACTCCGTGACCGACCAAATCTCTGACAACCGAAAAACCGGCTTTTTCCGCTCGAGTTTGAATTGCGTTTCCGATATCTCCCAACTGAAATCCCGGGCGACAAAAATTCAATGTGTCTTTAAGACAATTCAGGGTCGTTCTGACCAATTTTTTTTTGGCCAGAATGTCTTTATGTCCCTCTTTGCCCGGTTTTTTCCCCGCTATGAAACTGATCGAGGCGTCCGTAAACAGACCTCGATATTTTATTCCCAGATCCAAACTAACCAGATCACCTTCCCGAATTATTTTGTCTTCCGGAAAACCATGCACTACTTCGTCATTTAAGGAAAAGCAAATATTGTAAGGAAAGCCGTTGTAACCTTTGAAAGAACATTCCGCACCGGCCTCTTTAGCCAAGCAACCGGCAAGTCCGTCTACTTCACAGGCCTTGATTCCAACCGATGATTTTTTCTGTAGCGCTTTGAGAATATTCGTCAGAATTATCCCTCCTTCAGCCATAGTCTCAATTTCCTTGGCGCTTTTGAGTTTGATTTTTCCGCCCATAAAATTTTCAAAAATTAACCTATTGCTTCAACGATCTTATTTTTTGTTTTTTGAATCGCATTGATAAAATTATTCGGATCAAGATTTTCTTCGGCTGCCAGAACCATTTCCGAATTGAAAAACTCTCCCTTCAACCTTTTAACCATTTCTCGCCCTTCTTCTCTGTCTCGATCAACTTTAAAAAGAAAATAACTAATTTTATTTCCCTCCTCCTCGGATTTTTCCGGCCAGAAAAGCAATAGCTTACGATTCCCCAAATCAAGATAGTTCTTTAAACGAACAAAGAAGCGCTTCATCACAATCTTTGGAAAATCAAAACAGAAAAGCTCTTCTTCTGTCAGATAGGACCAAACAAACTTATCGTCCTCTTCAAGCCTCTGAAGCATTTTACCCCAAAGTTTTAAAGAGTAAAGCGACTCTGTTTCGTAAAGAGCGTTAACTATTTTCTGGTGATCCCCGCCATTTTCCATCAAGAAAGAAGCGATTTCGAAAGTTTTTGGCGTTACTTTAAGACTCTTAAAATTGTCCGTAGCCTCAACCAAAGCCGTTAAGAGGCACTGGGCCACCTCTCCCTTGACCGCCTCGGGATTTGTTCTGATCATTAAATCGGCCGACAACTCCGCCACCGAATTAAAAAGAGGATCAACCATATTCAACTGGGCATAACTTTCATTCGCCGGATTGTTATCCAAATTGACAATCGGCAGTTCGAAAAACAGATCGCTGTTTTTTTCGTAAGTTTCGCCTAAGGAATTGAAGTCGGCCGCCCCGAGAACAAAAAGCAAATCATAGGAAAATTTGGCCGGTAAAAAAGAAAAATCACGCGGATCGATGGACCCTCGATCGGGAGTAATGATAATGTCTAGATGGCCGTTTTCTTTTCGCCATCGAACATCCTTAATGTCGTTATTCTCGGTATTGAAGGAAAGAATAAAGTCCCTCACTCCACTGATGCTGGTTATGGCCAAGCTGTATTCCGGCAAAAAATGATACAATTTTTTCAATTCCTCATAACGCGGCAAGTAAAGTGCCGGATATTTTTTTCCGTCCAGCCGACCCAGAAAAAATCCCCACGCCAAAAGACTGCCGAAAAGATCACCACTAATTTCGTCCTTGGTCAAAAGCAGTTTGTTTTTGTGATTGCGCAAAAATTGGGAAAATTGTTCTTCCTTGCTCAACATCATAGACCGTCACTTAAAAATGTAATCTCTCCAAGTTAACTCTTTTTTAAAAAATTGCAATTTTTTATTTCGCTTGTCTTTTATTTAAAATTAGGCTTGAATTAATGGACTAACTGCTTAGTTTGAGCTTTTGACTTAACCGATATGGAAAATATTATTGAACGCTATTTTACCCAACACCTGAAAGAAACTCTTTTTATGGCTCAAAATCTGGCGGCCGGAAAGAAAAATGTTCCGAAAGACATTTCGGCGCTTGACCTGTTGAAAGCCATGACTCTTCGCCAAGGAAGTGTTGGCGGAAGCTTGCTTGAAACCATCAATTTCTTTGCGAACTGGAAAAAAAGATTTAAAAAGCGCAAAGACCAACCGATCCAAAATAAAACCTATACTCATCTTTCATTTTCCAAAGAGGCTTATCAATGTTTAATCGGAGCAATGCGCTTCGCTCAGCAATTCAAGTTTCCTTACGTCGGCACGGAACATCTCCTCTTCGCTATTTTGACCAACCAAGACGCGGAGGTTAAAAAAATTACGGAAAAATCATCAACTGAATTTCAAAAAATCGCCTCTCAACTGCAACAAGTCCTTAACCGAACTTTTGACGAAGAGGATCGATCGGTGAAAATCATCGGCCCCCAAAATGTTATTTTTGACAGTAATAATGAAAATAAAGATAAGACAGAAGAAACAATCAAAAACGGTAATTTTGTGAATGAAATTTCCGGTTTTTTCTCGTCTTTGATCGAGAAATCCTTTCGGCTTCAACAGCGTAAGGGTTTTTCTGTCCCCCCTCCTCAGATAGCCGGTCGAAAGTTTAAACCTTCCTTCGGCCTCATCAACTTCGAAGAGACTGAGTCTTCCTTGCCTTTTTTGGACCACTTTGCGCGTAATCTCAATCGGGAAGTCCTCGACAAAAAAGTCGATCCGGTTATCGGCCGCGAAAAAGAGACGGAAAAATTAATCCGTATTCTGGTTCGTAAACTGAAAAATAATCCGGTTTTGGTTGGCGAACCCGGTGTCGGCAAAACCGCCCTGGTCACAGCTTTGGCCGCTAAAATAATCAATCGTGATGTGCCGCCAAGTCTCTCCAAATCCATAATTTATAGCTTGGATATGGGCTTACTGGTAGCCGGAACCACCTTTCGCGGTGAGTTTGAGGAGAGATTTAAAAATGTAATAGAAGAAGCGGAGAAGAATCCTCAAGTTATTCTTTTTATTGATGAAATTCATAATTTGGTCGGAGCGGGCAGTGCCCAAGGCAGCTTGGATGCGGCCAATATTATGAAACCGGCATTGGCTCGAGGATTGATTCGCTGCATCGGCGCAACGACTTCTGAAGAATATCAAAAATATATCGAGAAAGATGGAGCGCTGGAAAGAAGATTTCAGCCGGTCTGGGTCAAAGAACCGAGTCTCAAAGAAACTGAAACAATTTTGCTGGGATTAAAAGAACACTACGAAAATTTTCACAGAGTCATTATTACCTCTGAAACCATCCACAAAACGGTTATGCTGGCCAACCGTTTTTTGGCTGACCGCTTTATGCCAGACAAAGCGATTGATTTACTGGACGAAACAGCTTCTTATGTCGTGATGAATCATTATCGCCAAAGTAATTCTGAAAGGTTGGAAAAATTATCGCTCCAAAAAGAAAAAATAGAGAAACTTAAAGAAATAATCGTTGAGCAAAACGATTTGGAATTGGCCGAGTCTCTTTTGAAAAATGAAAGAGATTTAAATTTTCTCATTGATCAAGTGAAGATCAAAGCCGACGAGGAAAGTAAAGAAAGACCAATAGTAACCCCCCGAGACGTCACGAGTGTTTTAGCCGAAAAATTAGACTTACCCGAACAGCTGATTTCGGAAAATATTAGCTCCCAACTCAGCAATCTATTAAAAAATTTGGAATCCAAGATTAAGGGACAGAATAAAGCTCTGGAAAGGTTGACTCGCACCCTTCAAAGGTCTTTTACCGGCATCGCCGATCCCGGCCGACCGGCCTGTGCCCTCCTACTGCTCGGACCCAGCGGGGTGGGCAAAACTTACACCGCCAAAATTTTGGCCAAAAAGCTCTTTCTTCGGGAGGATGCTCTGATCCGAGTCGATATGAGCGAGTTCTCCGAAAAACATACCTCCTCAAAATTAGTCGGCTCTCCGCCCGGATACGTTGGCTACGGTGAGCGAACCGGTTTTATAGAAAAAGTTCGTAAAAATCCGTACAGTCTGCTTCTTTTTGATGAAATAGAGAAAGCTCATCCGGAAATTTTCAATTTATTTCTTCAAATTCTGGAAGATGGCCATCTGACTGACGGTACCGGTCGAAAAATAAATTTTAAAAACACTCTGGTAGTTTTTACTTCAAACGCTTTTACCCAAGAAATAGCCAAATCTCCACTCGGTTTCAAAGAGAACAAGGAAGCCAAAGAGAACAATCTTTCCGAAGAATCAATCAAAAAAAAGCTGGAAAGTTTTCTCAAGCCGGAATTTATCAATCGATTATCCGAGACTATCGCTTTTGAATCTCTTGACCGCAAAGCCTTAGGTGAAATTGCCAAGCTTGAGTTAAACAAACTGAAAAAACGAATGGAGAAAAAAGGCATTATGATTAGACTGGCACCTAAAGTAAATGAATTTTTAGCCGAAAAAAGTTTTAGCCCAAAGGAAGGAGTCAGGCTGCTGCGCAGAAAAATACAAAGAGAAGTGGAAGAAAAATTGGCGGAAAAAATAGCCACGAAGGGTGGCGCAACAATTCGTCGCATCAGAATTTCCGTAGATAAAAAAAGAATCCGCGTTCGTTAAAAGATAAACAAAAAAAATATGGAAAAAATTGCTTTGGAAATGGAAAAGCTACGTCAAGAAATCGAGCGTTTGCGTTATCGTTATCATGTCCTCAACGATCCTTCGGTTAGCGACGAGGTCTACACCTCTCTTCGCAAGAGACTGGTAGAAATGGAAAAAAAATATCCGGAATATAAAGTCGCGAACTCGGAAACTGAAAGAGTGGCCGGTCAGCCCCTTGATAAATTTGAAAAGACCGCTCACCCCGTTCGTCAATGGAGCCTAAGCGACCTCTTCGGGCCGGAAGATCTTCAAGATTTTGAGGATAAAAATGCTCGTTTACTGGAGAAATCGAAGCTTAAAGCCGATTTCAACTATTTGGTCGAGGCAAAGATTGACGGTCTTCACATTGTTTTAACTTATCGAAAGGGTCTTCTGCAGATGGGAGCTACTCGCGGCGATGGTCAAATCGGAGAAAACGTTACTCAGAACATAAAAACTATTGAGAGCATCCCTTTAAAGCTCAATGAGGAGATTGATATTCTGGTCGAAGGCGAGTGCTGGCTTTCCAACTCCGAGCTGGAAAGAATTAACGCCGAGAGAAACAAAAAAGGGGAAATACCCTTTGCTAACGCCAGAAATGCAGCTGCCGGCTCCATTCGCCAGCTCGATCCGGCCGTTGCCCAATCTCGAAAACTGGATTGCTTTCTTTATCAGATTCATCCCCTAAACGAAGAGGGCTTCCCCCACACTCTTAAAACTCAAACTGATAAACTAAAACTGTTGGAAAAGTTGGGCTTTAAGGTTAATCAATTTTATACCACCGCCAAAAGCTTGGAAGAAGTTCAATCTTTTTACGAAAAACTCGATAAGGAAAGAAAAAATCTGCCTTATGGAATTGACGGTATGGTTATCAAAGTTGACAGCTTGAGCGATCAAGTAGTCCTCGGATTCACCGGCAAGTCCCCTCGTTGGGGAGCCGCCTATAAATTTCCGGCAGAGACTACTACCAGTCGTGTTTTGGATATCATAGTGCAAATCGGCCGCACCGGCGCCTTAACTCCGGTGGCCGTACTGGAACCGGTAGCCTTGGCCGGATCGACTGTCAGCCGAGCCACTCTGCACAATGAAGACGAAATCAGACGTAAAGATATTCGTCTGGGCGATCAAGTGGTTTTACACAAAGCGGGCGATGTTATTCCCGAGATAGTCGAATCGCTTAAAAATTTACGTACCGGGGAAGAAAAAATATTTCACATGCCCAGAATCTGTCCCTTTTGTCAATCTCCCGTCAGAAAACCGGAAAGCGGTCGCAAAGAACCGGAAGCCAATCTCTATTGCTCGAATCCAAACTGCTTCGCCAAAGAAAAAGAAAGATTAATCCACTTTGTGAGCAAAAAAGGCTTCTCCATTGACGGTTTAGGTGAAAAAATAATCGAGCAACTGATGGAAGAAGGCTTAATCAAAAATTTTTCCGATATCTTTAAGCTAACCCGCGAGGATCTTTTACCTCTCGAAAGATTTGCTGAACTGTCGGTAAAAAACCTGCTGGACTCGGTCGAAAAATCAAAAAAGATAAAATTGGAAAAATTTTTAACCGCCCTTGGAATAAGATATGTCGGCGAAGAAACCGCCTTTTTAGTAGCCAAATCTTTGGTTAACGATCCAAGATGGAATAAGAATAAAAACAGCCCGCTCTTCTTGCTGGAGATAGCTCGCTTGAAAAAAACCGAAGATTGGCAGCAAATCAAAGGCATCGGCATAAAGGCGGGAGAGAGTTTGTTTCATTTTTTTGATTCCCAAGCCAATCATAACGAATTGGGAAAATTAAAAAATCAAGGTATCATTCTGGCAAGCGAGCATTTGAATAGTCAAACAAGTTCGAATTTTGTTGGCAAATCTTTTGTTTTTACCGGATCATTGCAAAACCTGACTCGGGACGAAGCTAAAGAGAAAGTCAAGCTGCTCGGAGGAGAAGTTTCCTCCCAACTGAGCGGTAAAACCGATTTTCTGGTGGTAGGAGAAAAACCGGGAAGTAAACTTAAAAAAGCCGAAAAACTAAAAGTAAAAATTTTGAGTGAAGCGGACTTTTTAAATTTTTAATCTCAAACAATGGCCTATCTTTTTCCGGAGCAGAGAGAAGAATTCGCAGAAAAAATAGTTGACGCCATCGGTATTGATGATGATTTCGTAAAAGAAAACTTCAAAAAAGAATTCGTTACCGTTCAAGAAATGTACATTGGGAATTACGAAATAGATAAAATATGTGATTGGATAAGGAACGGCCATTCATCGGAGGCTCGTAATTTTATCAAAGAAAACCTCAGAAAACCAAAGGAAATCTATAATTTCTTCAAAAGCAAAATTTAAAAAAAATAAAAATGCCGGAGCTAAACGCTGAAAAAATAAATTGGTCGGAAAGACCTTCTGAGGAGAAGATACCGGATTCGTCCGGAGAGCTATCTCCAGAGCAAGAGGTTATTCGCTCTCAAGAAAAAGATTCGATGGAAAAAATAAATTCAAAACCGTTTGAATCGACTGAGAGAACTTCGGGGAATCCAGCTCAAGAGGTCGCAGCGGATACGAATGAATGGGAGAGAAAACTGGCTTCTCTTCTTCAAGAAACCGATCCTTCCGAAGAACAGGGAGAAAAACAAATTACCAATTTGATAAAAAATATATCCGAAAATTTAATTCTTAAAAATGACAGCTCGCCCAATCGAATCACTAAGGAAAAAGATTTACTTATTGATCGCCTAAGCGAGGGCAATCTCGGGACTTACGGCTATCTGCAGGAAATTTTCAATGAAGAGATCAGTAAAAAATTGGATCGAAAAACTTTCTAATATTTATTGATTTTTATACTACCATTTCGGCTTGTTGTCATCCGCATAAGTGTCTATCATCAACGATTTTAGCTCATCAATATCTTCCAAAACTATTCCCGTTCCTCTCACCACGGCGGTTAGCGGGTCTTCCATCACCTTAACGGGCATTTTGGTCTGCTCGGAAATCAGTTTGTCGAAACCGCGTACCAAGCTGCCTCCACCGGCCATAATGATTCCTTTGCGCATAATATCTCCCAGTAATTCCGGCGGGGTTTTCTCCAAAACATTTTTTATACTGTTGACAATTGCTCTGACCGATTTCTGGATGGCCTGGCGAATGTCGGCGTCGGTAATTTCCAATTCTTTGGGCAGTCCGGTGATCAAGTCTCTGCCTCGAATAGCTATTTTAATCGGTTTCTCCAATCTGTAGGCTGACCCTATCGCAATTTTGACATCTTCCGCCGTTTTTTCTCCCAGAAGCAAATTAAAATTTTCGCGAACATAGCTGATGATATTTTCGTTCATCTTGTCACCACCGACTCGCAAGCTTTCAGCCACGACCGCTCCACCCAAAGAAATAACGGCAATTTCCGAAGTACCTCCACCAATATCAACAATCATATTTCCACCCGCTTCTTGGATCGGCAATCGCGCTCCGATGGCGGCTGCAATCGGCTCTTCGATGAGGTACGCTTCTCCCGCGCCTCCATTCAACGTCGCCTCTTGAACCGCTTTTTTCTCAACATCAGTTACTCCCGAAGGGATGCCGACCAGAACTCTCGGCTTAGCCAGATGAGAAAATTTTCCATCTCTGGCTTTGTTGATAAAGTAAGTCAACATTTCTTCCGTTACTTCAAAATCGGAAATAACTCCGTCCACCAAAGGCCGGCTGGCCACAATATGCGCCGGCGTTTTCCCGACCATTTTTTTCGCCTCCGTACCGATTGCCAAGACTTTACCCGTTTTTTTATTCATCGCCACCACGGAAGGTTCATTGATAATCACTCCTTTGTCTTTAACATACACTAAAGTATTGGCGGTACCCAAATCGATACCGACATCAAATTGAAACTGGCCTCTCCATCTTTCTATAAATTTTTTCGGAGACCCAAAAAGCTTCCTGAATTTAAAAGCAGGCATATAACTTTTATTTGCTTAAAAGGTGAGAACGCCCTTATAAATTATTTATTTTAGCGCTTCTTTGGATTCTAGCTACTTTTTAATCTTTTGGCCAGCAAAGACAGTTAGATCGATCAATCGCTCACTGTAGCCCCATTCATTGTCATACCAAGCAAAAACTTTTACCAAATCCGCTCCGACGACCATTGTTAGATTAAGGTCGACTATCGACGAATGTGAGTTGCGACGAAAATCCGTAGAAACCAATTCTTCTTGAGTGACTCCCAAAATACCCTTCATTGATCCTCTGGAAGCGGCAATAAAAGCATTATTGACTTTCTCAACCGAAACACTTTGTCTCAATTTTACTACCAAGTCAGAAGCGGAAACAACCGGTGTCGGAACTCGGATCGACATACCGTTGAATCTGCCAGCCAGTTCCGGCAAAACTTTAGTGACCGCTACGGCCGCTCCGGTTGTTGAAGGAATTAAGTTCAATGCTCCGGCACGCATTTCTCTGACATCTTTTGCCGGCCCGTCAACCAAGACTTGACTGGCTGTATAGCTGTGAATCGTTGACATCAAAGCTTGTTCGACTCCAAACTCGTCATTTAAAATTTTAATAACGGGCGCCAAACAATTGGTGGTGCAGGAAGCATTGGAAATTATTTTATCTTTTTCCGGTTTAAATTCTTTTTCGTTACAACCGACTAAAATCATTTTGATATCATCCGATTTTGGCGGGGCACTCAAAATGACCAGATTGGCTCCCGCTTCAATATGCTTTATCGCTTTTTCTGACTTATTGAACACTCCGGTACATTCCAAAACCACATCTACTGCCAAATCTTTCCAGGGGAGATTCCCCGGATCCGGTTCGCAAAAATAAGGAATATCTTTTTTCTCCAAAATAAGTTTGTTCTCTTTACCTACGATTTCTTTATCCCAGATTCCATAACAAGAATCATACTTTAGCAGATAGGCGATATCTTTAGCCGGAGTCAGGTCATTCACTGCCACTACCTCTGTCCCCTCTCTTTCGGCAATAATTTTAAATGCGGCACGGCCGATACGCCCCATACCGTTAATTGCAATTTTTAAAGACATGACAAAAATAATTTAAAAATTAAGCTAACGAGAATAAATTACTCAATGACTATAGCTCCCACCGGACAAACACTGGCCGCTTCTTTACAGTTTTCAATACATTCTTCACTGGTGCAGCTGTCCGCATTCGCTTCCGATTTTCCGTCATCCGGACTAATCGAAAACACACTCGGCTCAATGGAGGCACAGGCTCCACAACCGATACATTTCTCTTTATCAACGGTTACTTTCATGATTGTTTATTGTTAATAATTAGAATTTCACTAAACCCCTTCCTCCAACTTCTGCTTCACATCGGTAGAACTTTCTTCACAGTTGACAAACTTGTCACCGACTTTGACTTTGGCCTTGATGGTGACATTGCCGGCAGCGTTCAACTGAGTTTGAG
>CAIUEV010000035.1 GCA_903898335.1 uncultured bacterium
GATAAAAGATCTTTTTATCCTGTGTATTCAGCCGAAATCAGCAAGGCGGTTGTATTAATTAAGACAAAAAACGAAAGAATTTTTATGTTTTCTTTCAATGTTTTCTCGCGATGCATAAATAATGCCGAAAAAATAAACCAAAATCCTCCCAGCAAAACAGCAAAGAAAGTGGCTTCCGGCATTCCCGGAAATATCGTCAAGGCTATTGCCGATATATAGAAGATTAAACTTTTCGTACTTTTTTTGATTAGAAAGTTTTCAGCGGCCAGAAGGATTAGAGGGATAAGCACCTCGGTACTCAAGTGGGCCATATTTATATACTCCAGCATATAGCCGCTAAACATAAAAACAATACCCGAAAGAAAAGCCGGCTTTTTGTTTAATCCGATTTTCCTAACGAAAAGATATGTCAGAAAACCCGCTAAAAATATTTTTACCAAGAAAAGAATATCCCAAGCCAACTGAGAAGAAAAGAGAAAGACAATGTAATTAAGGGGAAAAAATATTCCTTCCTGTATGCCACCCAAAATCGGATATCCCAAACCCATATTAGAGTTCCAAAGAGGGACTTCAAGATTGCTTTTTATTTTATCCCCCGAATGATGACTCAGTGTCTCGTCTTGCCAAGCAAAAGCTCCCGGGTCTCTAACGGGAAAGACGGGCGGTCTGGTTCCATCATATTCATAAGGACCTCCGTTAGTTACCCCCCCACAAAAAATGGACGTAGTTAATGTTTCGCCTTGAAAGATGACCGGGACGAAAAAAATCATTATCAAAAACGCAAAAACAACCATCGCAAAAACATTTTCGTGGAATTCGAAAAAACTTTTAAGTTTTTGAAGCTGATTTTTTATAATGTTCATGTAAATTAATTTAAAGGAATATATTCTTTATTATACAAGTTTAAGCATTTGCCCATATCTCCCCTAAAGGCAAAATTACAAGAAACTCCAAAATTGATAATGAAAGTATAGATTAGTATCAAAACAAGAAAAAAAACAAAACGCCTTCTGCGTTTCTCAATTTTAATTTTTGAAAAATAAATCTCTAAACCGAATAAAGCAATAATGAGAGAAAATGGCAAAAAGTCTTGAATATATCTTCTAGAGCTTCCAGCAAAAGTCAAAAGATATCCAATCAATGCAATGACTGACAAAGATAGTCCTGCTAGGAGTATGCGACATCTCTTAGATAGCTGAATTTTTTTATTAGTCCATAGTAAAAAAAGATAAAATACAAAAAACAAAATTGGTATATTAAGCAAGACCGAGCTTACATATTCACTTCCGACAAGTTTTGGAAACTCTCCCAATGTCACTTGACTGTCAAGTCTATGTTTTTTTAGTGAGGGCAAAGATATAAAATAGTCATAGATATTGTAAGGTATATAGTCAAGGCTGGTCAAGAGACGACTTTTTGTTCTAACTAAAATTTCTTCGTCCCCTGGCTGTTGGTAGTTAATTCCGAATTCAAAAATATTTTGGAATCTTAAATAATTGTAACTAAAAAGCAACGCAAC
>CAIUEV010000036.1 GCA_903898335.1 uncultured bacterium
TTTATTCCCATGGCGGAAAATATTTTTTGTCCGTATTGTCTGTTTTTCTCCAATTTTTCACCGACCGAAGATCCTCCAAAGACCGAGTAGCCCTCAGATCTTAATCTATCTTGGGTTTTGCCCATACCCATATCATCAAAAACGATTAGTCCATCTTTTCCAACCCAATCGAGTTCTTTTTTCCAGTCTTCAATAAAAATCAGTCCCGGTCTTTTTATTTTATTTTTCCATCCGGGCTCTCTATCATAAAATTTTAAATCATGACCCTCTTCAATCAGTCGGCAGGCAAGAGCGATAGCGCCTAAATCTTTTGAAATAAAAAGAATATTCATAGAATCAAATTCCACTTCTTAAATAATATATATACCTAATAAATATCTCCCCAAAAAACATTCAAGGCAAGAGGGTGGTGAGATGCGGAGGTAATTAGTGCAGAAAAATCAAAAATCTTATTTTTTGTAGATAGCAGATTTGAGAAATCGCTCATATTTAAAAAATCTCATCAAAAAATCAGGTCAATATTTATTTCTACCCAGCTGGATATGCTTTACTGGAGATGAAATATAGACCTTAGAAAAAAATCTATAGATTTTTTAAGATTTGCGATTGACAGGGAATAAATTGGCGGTAAAAGGGAAGTATGAAAGAAAATAATTTACTTCAAACCACTCTCAAATCCAAATTCAGCCTTACCGGGTTGGGTGCCTTCACTGGAAAAAAGGTAACAATAAATTGCTATCCGGCTAAAGCTGACGAAGGAATTGTTTTTAAAACGGAAAAGGGGAAAGTGAGGGCTGATTGGAGAAATGTTAGAGAATCAAAAAGACATTATCACACAACAGAATTGGCTCTTAATGGTTCCAGCGTCACAACAACCGAGCATATTCTTTCCGCTTTTTACGGCATGGGGGTGGACAATGTTTTGATTGAAATAGACAAAGGTTTTAGTCTTCCGATATTTGATGCCTCGGCTCGTTTTGTGGCTCAGAAAATAAAAAATACGGGAGTCAAACATCTGGATACCCCAAGAAGAATTTTTACGGTAAAAGAACCTTTGATATATAGACAGAAAGAATCTTTCATTTTTTTAGTTCCGGGGAAAGATTTTAGAGTACATGCAATGATTGATTTTCCAAACATAATCGGTATTCAAAGATATTCTGTTAATCTCGAAAAAACCGAAAATTATTTGAAAGAGATTTCTTTTGCTCGTACTTTTTTCTCCAAGCCGATTAAAAAAGAAAGCTGGGAAAATTACAGAAGGGAATTCAAGATTCTTTCCGATGATTACGCGGATTCAGATATTATTGTTTATGACGAAAAAAAGTTTATCAGCAAACTTAGGTTCAAAAATGAGCCGGTGAGACATAAAATTTTAGATTTTCTAGGCGATTTTGCGCTTTCGGGCAGAAGAATAAAAGGAGAGATTATTCTTTACAAACCGAGCCATGCCTTAAACAGGGAAGTCGCTAAAGCGGTGGGAAAGCTTATTGATTGAGTAAAAAAGAAGAAAGGAAAGGAGAAGAAAATGCACCTTAACAAAAAGGAAAGAGAGAAGAGACTGGAGGAACTAAACTTTGTTTTTCTTGAGGGTGGAGGTGTTTCTATGGGAACAAAAAGCCCTATACCCTGTCAAGTAGAAAAGTTTAGAATGAATGAAACCCCGATAAGGATTAGAAGCGTCAAATCTTTCTGGATTTGTAAGTTTACAGTGAGTAATATCCAGTTTGAAAAATTCAATCCACGGCACCATAGACCTTCAACATCTGACAGAGACGATGATCCTGTTACAGATATTACATATGGTGAGGCCACTAACTACGCTAAATTCTTATCAGAGAAGTCGGAAATAAGGTTTGATCTTCCAACCGAGAAAGAGTGGGTGTTTGCTGCTGCTCCTTTTGGCTGGGAGTTTTTCTATCAAAAAGAAGCTAGCCCGAATATCAATAAAACCCATTTTTTTAATCCAGATGAGTACCACACTCTTGCTGTGAATGACTCTAGATATGAAAAAAATGTTTACGGCTTAGTTTTGATGGGCGGGAATGTTGTTGAAATGACTAAAGAAATCCATAAAGCTAAAGGCCATAATGGAGCCATAATCGACGGAAGCTATTATATGGGTAGGGGAGGTGGCTTTGGTCATTGCAAATTAGCCTCAGGAAGCACAAACAGAAGAATTCTTTTTGATATAGCCTCGAGATCTACAAGGGTCGGTTTTAGGCTGATATCAAGATAATCTCGATTAAATTTTAATGCGCCTCGATTATTTTCTAGGCGCATTTATTTTTGCTAAAATTTATAAGAAGATAATTTAGTTGAAAATAAGAATGCTTAAAAAGATTAATAAAATAAAA
>CAIUEV010000037.1 GCA_903898335.1 uncultured bacterium
CCCTCCTGATTTTTGATACGCAGGGAAACAGAGCGGAGGAAATGAAAAATTACGGTATGACCTCAAATCGCCGGTTACTGAATATTTTTAATAGTTTGGAAAAATTTTTGCTCCGATTTCCCGACAAGATATTTGTCAGTTCTCTCAACTATTTGAAAAAATTAGAGGAGTCACCCGAACTAAAAAACAAGATAGAGCAACTGACAGACGGGCCGTCTTTTAAGCCCAGAAAGTCTCCGGCCGATCAAAAAGAAAAAATCAGCTCTCTTTCAAAAGTAGAAAAATATTTCAGCGCGGAAGATTACTTAAAAATAAAAAACTGGCTCAATGAGAGTAAATTTATCGCCATTTACACGGGTAGTTTTGACCGTTCAAAAGGCCTTTCCGACTTTATAGAAAAAAACTTGTCTCGTTTTTCAGAAAAAAATAAAGTCCGCTTTATTTTTGCCGGCAGTGGACAAATCCAGCGAAAAGATAGTGAGATTGTCGCTTGGACGCAAAAATTAAACGATAAAAACCTGAAAACCATTCTTTCCTTGGCCAATTTGGGCATCGATCCGAAACCTAAAACCAGCACCGAAAGCAGTGGGAAGATTATCAATTACATGGCTGCCGGATTGCCGGTCTTAGCCCTTAAAAATCCCAATAATTTTCTCTTCGCCGGAGAAGATAATTTTCTGACAAACAAAATCGAAGATTTCCAAATAAAAATAGTCAAGATAGTCGATGATCCGGATCTGACTCGCTCAATCGGAATAAAAAATATCTCCCGAATCAATAAAAATTTCGCTTGGGATTTGCAAATAAGGAAAATATTGGCGATAATAAGCCACCGTTAAATTAAATTGATTTTAAGAGTCAGCTTTATGGAGACTTTTGTTCTCATTTTTTCTGTTATTTTTGGGATTTTATTGCTTATTTTCAACGCGATAACTTGGTTGAAAGTGAGAAAAATAGAGAACAAAGAAAAAGTCGCCTTAGAGGAAGGAAGGAAATTAGATTGGGAGAATGTTTTACCCCTAGTAACCAAGCTAGACCGAGACGTGAAAGATCTTTACGACATCAACGGACAGTTGAATAGAGTGAGTAAAAAAGGGGTCTGCAAAATGGGAATTTGTAAATTCAACGCTCTTGAGGAGAAAAGCGGAAATCAAAGTTTCACCTTGGCTCTTCTGAACTACAAAGATACGGGAATAATAATTTCTTATCTAAAGACAGCCAGCGATTCCAGAATGTTTGTTCGAAACATCAAAGAGGGAAAAAACGATCAGGATACGCCTCTTTTAGATGAGGAGGCAAAAGCCTTGGAAAGAGCCAAGCAAGTAGTTTTTTAATTTTAAAGGGATAACTTAATCAATATGGAAGAAGCTCAAGATAAGAAAAAAATAATTTTGCCGGAAAATATTTCGGTAAAAGATTTTGCAAAGATACTGGATAAAAACGTTTCGGAAGTAATTTCCGTTCTGATGCAAAACGGTTTTCTGGCCACAATCAACGAGTCTCTGGATTTGGAGACCGCCACCATTGTCGCTTACGACTTGGGTTTTGAAGTTGAGGCTCAAGTCGAAGGCAGCAAGGAAGACGAGGAAGAATTAAAAGAAAACGACCTCAACGCCTTAATCAAAAATAGCGAAAAAGAGGGAGAAAAACTGGAATCTCGCCCGCCCATCGTTACGATTCTCGGTCATGTCGATCACGGTAAAACGACCCTGCTTGACACCATCCGAAAAACCAAAGTGGTTGATCAGGAGTCGGGCGGAATAACCCAACACATCACCGCTTACCAAGTTGTTGTTAAAAATAAAAAAATCACCTTTGTTGACACTCCCGGCCATGAAGCTTTCGAGAAAATGCGCTCTCGAGGGGCTCACATCTCCGATATTGCCATTGTGATTATCGATGCTTGCGACGGAGTCAAGCCTCAAACCAAGGAAGTAATCGAGAAAGTTTTGAAAAATAATATTCCCTTTTTGGTTTGCTTAAACAAAATAGATAAACCGGAGGCCAGCCCGGACAGAGTCAAGGGACAACTGGCCGAATTGAATGTGTTAGTTGAAGGCTGGGGAGGGAAAGTGCCCATAGTTGAGATATCCGCCAAAGCGAATAAAAATATCGACGAAC
>CAIUEV010000038.1 GCA_903898335.1 uncultured bacterium
ATACTCTTTTTCATTTTTTCTCCTCCTTGTGTCCTCGCTCTTTTTAAACTTCTTACTTTTAAAGATCAAAAAACTTCCTTTTTTAGGAAGAGTTAAACCTTTAAAAACAACAAAACTTAACTCTCCCTGAAAAACTCAGAAGAGTTATGATGATTCAATCTATTTAACACTAATTTATAACCACCTTTTCCGCCAAGAAGCCATTTTGAAACTCGAGCGATTGTAGTGGAACTCAATTTAGTTTCTCTTTCAATATCAGAATAAGGAATTCCATTAGTTAGCATCTTTGCAGCCTGAAGTCGATTTCCAAATTCGGCGATCTCTTTCTCAGTCATCAAATCCCTGAGAAATTTTTTTCCTTCTGCAATACTTTTCAACGATAAAAAGGCTTGCGAAAGTTCATCAGTTTTTTTATTGTTCCACTTTTCCATTGGTTGAATTTAGTAAATCACTTTAGTATAGTAAAGTGATTATTTATTTTGTCAAATTTTGGACAAATTAAATTTTCCTTTTATAAATTAAAGAACACTTAATTTACGCTATGGAATCTTTTTCTCTGTTCTTTATTTACTTTATGAGCCTGATTCTTGGCTTAGTAATCGGAAGTTTTCTGAATGTCGTTATTTTTCGAACGGAAAAAGATATGGATTTTGGCGGAAGATCTTTCTGCCCCAAATGCAAGAAAAAGATTGTTTGGTATGACAACATTCCCCTTCTGAGCTTTCTCTGGCTCGGAGGAAAATGCCGAAAGTGCGGAAAAAAAATCCATTGGAGCTATCCGGCCGTCGAAATGGCCGGCAGTTTGCTTTTTCTCCTAGCCGCCTTCTTGGTTATGAATGGCGGACTAAACAATTTCCTTTCTCATTACGGCACAACGGCAGGACTTCTGAAATTATTTAACCAATCCCCCACCGCCTTCAATTTACATAAATTTTCCTTCATCGCCACATTGCTCGAACTGGTTTTTCTTTGGTCGGTTTTTGCAACCTCTTTGGCGATTTTTGTTTACGATTTAAAACACATGTTAATACCGGATAGCTTCACTTGGATGGCCATAAAAATCGTAGCGGTTTTTAATGTTGTCAGCGATTCCCTACTAATGTTAAATATTTTTTCCGCTAAAAATCAAAGCCTCCTAATGTCGGTTTCCGAGTTCGCCGGAAGCAAAACAGCACTCGGTTTTAATTGGTTAAGTGAATTTTTCGGTATCGAAGAAAAAACTTTCCTAGAAAAAGCAATCTATTTAAAATCAATCTCCGGTCGCTATGCCAACACGGTTGTTGAGGGTTCCGCTCTCCAAGGTTATTTCATAGACAGCACTCCCGGTAAAATTATTAATTTTATTTTGGAAACAAGAACTGGGTCCGGATTGATTATCGGCTTAATTTTGGCGCTGATCTTTTTCGCCATCGTCTTTTTCAGCAAAGAAACTTGGATGGGTATGGGTGATGTAAAACTGGTCTTTTTCATCGGATTTTTTTTGGGAGCACTCAAAGGGTTGATTGGAATTTTTCTCGCTTTCGAATTGGGCGCAATTTTTGGCATCGCACTGATCGTCTTGGGTCGTGCCAAAATGAAAACCGCACTCCCCTTCGGACCCTTCCTTCTGGCCGGGATGCTTCTGGCTCTTTTCGTGAGTTAATCCAGAAAACCGATTCGCAACTCCTCCACTCGAAAACCTTTCTCTTTGGCTAGATCAATGATTTTATTTTTTTTAAACAGAACTTCTTGCCGTTGTAAAGAAGATTCAACGCCAATAATTAGAATTTTTCCGTCCCAAGAAATAACCTTACTGCCATCCAAACCCGGTAATTCCATAGCTATTTTTTTGTAGACATCGACCATTCTGCCGGCATCTATTCCCTTCTTGATTCCCATTCCGCTCAATCGCCCGCTTAGCATCGAGCCCAGTGTTGAAAAATTAGATTTCTTAAACATTTTTTTCGTTAAAGCCAAGAAACTCTTGAATCACCAAGAATCTCAACCAATTGTTTTTTAAGATTTTCAGTAAATTTTACCTTGAAAGCCGTAGCCAACTTTTGAGCCTCCTCGCCGGGATTCTTTTGAATCAAAAGATTTACCCCGACTTCGCCTTTTGCCGCCCCGCTCAAAATTAAATTCAATCTGGGCACCACCACCGGTACATTCAGATTCTCATCTATTTTCAAACTAACCGTTCCCGAAGTTATTATTTCTTTACTGCCGTTACCGTTGACCGCTTCCGCAAACCCTTCCGGAAGCGGTTCTCCCTGGGAAGGAACAAATTTGGCCGGCTGGTCTCCGGAACTGCGTCGTCGTTCTTTCCAAAATTCTCGGCCATCTCTTTTCTCACTTTGATACTCCTTTTTTACTTTATTTTGGTCGATATCGGCCACAAAAGAATTTATATCATACACATTCTCCACGATGATTTTTAAGCTGTCGTCTTTGGTGTTTATTCTCCCCTCAACAGTCAGTTTGGCTCCGGAAAGCCAAAGATCTTTGCTTTTTTCCAAGACTCTCGGAAAAACAATAGCCTCTATTTTGCCCTGTAGATCTTCAATCTCGGCAAAAACCATGGCTTCATTTTTTTTCGTATAGATTTTTTTCAAAGCTCCAACGACTCCGGCAATTCGCACTTCTCTTTTGTCGCTTTTCATGGAAAACTCACTGATTTGTGAAACGAATTCTTTTATTTTTTCCTTGTGCTCGTTTAAGGGGTGTCCTGAAACAAACAATCCCAAAAGCTCTCTTTCCCAAGAAAGTCTTTGTTCCTCACTGACTTCCGGTGAAGCCAATAAGGAAAGATCCTCTACATCAGCGCCGAAAAGTCCCGATTGCATCGTGTTGGCAGCCTTCATTTGTTGCTTGTGATAGTTCAACATTCGCTCAACATTTCCCAAGAGTAGTCCTCTTTCTCCCCACATATCCAAAGCCCCTGCCTTAATTAGGCTTTCTAGAGACTTTTTGTTTAAATCCTTGTCATTAATTCGTCTCAAAAAATCGCCGATATTCCTGTATTCACCGCTATTTTTTCTTTCTTCTACGATAACTTCGGCAATGTTTTTTCCGACATTTTTTATTGCTTTCAGACCAAAGCGAATCAAAATTTGCCCATCTTCTTCAACCACTGTAAAGCTCCCAAAAGATTTATTAACCGACGGTGGCATTACTTCGATGCCCAACGCCCGACACTCTTCAACTTCAATGGCAATACGGTCAGTGTCGTTTTGATCGGCCGTCATCAGAGCGGCCATAAATTCAGCCGGATAGTTCCCTTTCAAGTAAGCTGTTTGGTAGCCAATCATAGCGTAGCAAGCCGCATGGCTTCTGTTGAATCCGTACTCCGCAAATTTCTCCATATCCGAAAAAGCATTCTCCGCAATTTTTTTATCGATTCCATTTTTGACACAACCTTTCACAAAATCTTCTCTCAATTTCAGAATCAATTCGGCGATTTTTTTACCCATTCCTTTTCGAAGAGTATCCGCCTCTCCTCCGGTGAAACCGGCCATATCCTTGGAAAGCTGCATGACTTGCTCTTGATAGACGATTACGCCGTAAGTGTTTTTAAGAGCTTTTTCCATTGAAGGATGACTGTAAATGATTCTTTTTTCTCCATGCTTTCTTTTAATAAACTCATCGACCATTCCCGAATTTAACGGTCCCGGTCGATAAAGAGCGGCCATAGCTATTAAATCTTCAAACACATTGGGATGAAGTTTTTTAAGGTAGCGTCTCATGCCGGCAGATTCAAATTGAAAAAATCCGGTCGTCTCTCCTTTTTGAAAAAGCTCGAACGCTTTTTGGTCGTCCAAAGGAATTTTACTCAAATCAATATCCACGCCATGTCTTTTTTTGACGATATTGATTGTATTTTGAATCAAAGTTAAGTTTTTTAGACCCAGAAAGTCCATCTTAAGAAGTCCGGTTTTTTCCACCGATTTCATCTCATACTGAGTGATGACAGTTTTATCTTCATTACTGGCATATTGTAACGGAGCGTTTTTGTCCAAGCTCTCAGCGGCAATAACGACTCCGCAAGCATGTCTGGACGCATGTCGAGCCACCCCTTCCAATCTCTTAGCCAAGTTAATCAGGCGGGTTATTAAAGGATCTTTTTCGTAAGCTTCTCGCAACTCACTGGAAACTTCCAGTGCTTCCGTCAAAGAAGTCATTGCCGGAACCATCTTAGCCGTTTTATCGCAAAGATCATAAGGGTAACCCAAGACTCTCCCAACATCTCGAATCGAAGCGCGCGCCGCCATCGTTCCAAAGGTGATTATTTGCGCCACCCGATCCCGACCGTATCTTTCCGCCACATAGGCAATAACTTTATCGCGTCTCGTGTCCGCAAAGTCAACGTCGATATCGGGCATGCTGATTCGATCCGGATTCAAAAATCTTTCAAACAACAAGTCGTATTTCAGCGGATCAACATCCGTAATTCCAAGCAAATAGGCAATCAAGCTTCCCGCCGCCGAGCCTCTGCCCGGTCCTACCACCACCCCGTTATTCTTTGCCCAATTGACAAAATCTTGGACTATTAACAAATAGGAAGGAAAACCCATTTTTTTAATCGTATCGGCCTCAAATCGCAAGCGTTCCTGAATTTTTTCATCTACCTCTTCAAGTGGCTTACCGTATCTTCTAAGCACACCTTCTCGACACAATTCTTCCAAATAGTCTTCCGGCTTTTGACCGTTCGGCGTTGGAAAAACCGGGAGAATCGACTGGCCCAAAGTAATTTCCAGATTGCAACGCTCCGCTATTTTTAATGTATTTTCAATCGCATCGGGCACTTCCATAAAAGAACTTTTCATTTCTTCCGCCGTTTTGAAGTAAAGATTAAAGTCCATCAAGCTGATTCTATCTTTGTCTTCAATCTTCTTACCCGATTGGACGCAGAGCAAAACATCTTGTGCTTCTTTGTCTTCCGCTCTTACATAATGAATGTCGTTGGTGGCGACCAAGGGCGTGTTGAGTTCGCGCGCCAGCTTAATGATTTTCTTGTTAACTTCCCTGTCCTGTTCATGAGGCTGGATTTCCAGAAAAAAATTATTCTTACCGTAAATTTCTTCAAAGCCCAAAACTGTTTCTTTAGCTTTTTCATATTCATCGTTCTCCAGCAAGCGCGGAATTTCACCGGCCGCGCAAGCCGAAAGAGCTATCACCCCTTTTGAGTATTCTTTAAGAACATCTTTACTGACTCTCGGTTTGTAGTAAAATCCTTCAAGATGAGCGATGCTCACTATCTTTAATAGATTTCTGTACCCTTCCAAATTTTCCGCCAGCAAAACAAGATGATTGGGTTTGTTGTAAGTTCCATTCTCTCTTCTTTCTTTGTGATTTTTCACCACATAAGTCTCAACACCGACAATCGGCTTGATCCCGGCCTCTTTGGCCTTCTCATAAAATTCAATCGCTCCATACATAACGCCATGGTCAGTTAAAGCCAGTGCAGGCATGCCGAGCTCTTTGGCTCGCTTGACCAGTTCCCCGATCTTGGCCATGCCGTCGAGTAAAGAATAGTGAGAATGGGTGTGAAGATGAACAAAACTTTTAGACATAATAAAGAGTGTTTACGGTTTTATTTTTCTGGCACTTCTAAACAATAGTAAAGTAAAGTTTTGTTTTTGTAATTCTCCGAAAAACAAGAGCCTGAAATAAAAAAACGGTTTAAAATTATAAGATAGCTACAATGAATATGAAAATAAATCA
>CAIUEV010000039.1 GCA_903898335.1 uncultured bacterium
CCGCCAACGCATTCAGAAGCGGTCAAAGCTTTGCTAATATTTATTGGGGGGAGGTAAATTAATGGGCTGTTAAATCTCTTAAAAATACTTTATAATTAAAGAAATATATTTAAAAACAAAAAATGGAAAAAGTGCAAAAAATCTTGTCCTCCCTCTTCTGCATTACACTGGCAATGATTTTCCTTACTCTCGATTCCAAAGCAATTCAAGAAATTGAGATTGATCCAGATTTTAAAGGCGACGAGAGCGCTTTTTTAAATTCATTACCCGTAAGTTCTAGTAAAAATGAATTCAGCAAATACGAAAGTGGCATTTTTAGAAGAGTTTATCCTTTCAATTTTCCGCCTTTTTTTAAATCAGACATCTCCTTTAAAAAGAACAAAGATGCTTTCTCACCTAAAGAAGAAATTTCCTTAAGCGGTTTCGCAAAATATTGGAACTCGGAAGCGGAAAAAGACATAAAAAAGACTAGAGAAGATTGTCTGGAAACCTGGAAAAATGAAAGTGATGTAGAGAAAGAAAAAATTTGCCCCGAATTCAAAGCTTACAGAATTCCCCGAATTGAAGATTTGAGATTGTTTGTTCAAGTCTGGAAAAAAGACGAAACAGAAAATCGTAATTTGAATGGAGATTTTTTAGTTGATGAATTCTATGTTGAAAATGTTTTTTCGCTTGAAGAAGGGAAAGAAGCCCCGCTTAATTTTAAATGGCAAGTACCGGGATACGCTCAGTCCGGAAATTATTATTTTTCATTTTTTATAAATTCAAACAGGAATTTTCCCATCTTCAGTTTTGTTCAAAATATTTTTTCACCTCTAGAGCAGGAGCCTTTTGAAGTAAAAGGTCTAGAAAACGCCGGAATTTGGATTGATAAGGATAATATAACTTTAAATGACAGTCATTATTACCCGATAAGAAGAACTCCCACGGTTGAGCCTTCTCAGGGAAAATTCACTATCAAAAGCGAAATTGTGAACTCTTCAGATCAAAATGAAAAAATATCTCTGAAATACAAACTTTTTAATTGGACGCAAGAAGATAATCGAAATCTTCTTTCAGAAAGAGAGGAAACGATAGAGCTAGCCAAGGGGGAAAGGAAAGAAATAAAATTCGTCTATGACGACTATCCCGGAGAATCGGTAAACACTTTATCGATAGAAGCAAAATATTCTTCCGGAAAATCAATAATCAACGTCCCCTTTGTGGTTGCGAATAAAGATAAAGCTCGGCTAATGTTCCTTGGCCAACTGGAAGATTCGGAAAGAGTTTATCCTTATGCTTGTGCTCAATACAATGCCTGGAAAGGGAGTTTTAAGGGGGAAATTCAAATTAACGCATCAGATAAGGACAACTTGCCCATAGCCAATTGGAGCCAAAAAGGAATAATCAGCTTTCAAGATGCCTTTTGTTTTATTTTGGATGGGGGAGGCTTTGAGAAAATCAATAAAAACCAATGTTTTAATTTAGACAGTAAAATTCTTGACGAAAATGGGAAAGAAGTCTTCAAAGAGGCTATCTCTCTAAACTGTAAGTTGGAAAATTCGTCAAATCCAACTGTTGTCAAAGAAGGTAATAATCTAAAGTTATATCTGATTGCTATTTTGACCCTAATAATCTTGAGTGTATTTTCATTATTTATTATAAATAAAAAGCTTAAAAATTAAAAATGAAGACAATCAATTTTTCTGTCGCAATGACGGTTTGCTCTTTCTTTTTGTTCCTGAATTCTTCTTCGGCTTATTTAGACACCAAAACCGACAGGATTGAGGCTATGAACCAGAAATTACTCAGTAGTGATTTAATCAGTAGAGAAGCTCTCCCCGGCAAGATTGTCGAAAAATATAAAGATTGCTCTTTAGTTTGCAGAAACACAAATAGTTACACTTACGACTTTTTGTATAAGAAAACCGAAGGCCAAAGTCTGGACTGGTCAGAGCTAAACAAAAATGAAGCCGTGCAGAAATGTCAAAAAATTAAAGTTAATTTCAGTTTAATTGGAGACTGGGGCGCTACTTTTGACAAACAATGTGTGACCAGAGAAGAGATTACCATAATACCTCCTCCGGTAAATACTCATGGAACACCTCCGGCAGATATACTGGAATGTTCAAATCAGGAAGATTGCCTTAGCAAGGGAAAAGAACACATCTTGACGCCCGATGCAAACGGAAAGGGTGTTCATAAGGTTCCAAGCAATTTTGTTTCGAACACGGAAAAAACTTTCGCTTCCGGCAACAACCTTTTACCTTGCTCTGATGGTATTTGCCAAACGATGGGGAGCGGAAAGTTTAAATTAACCACCACGGCCCAAGAAACCGAATACTACGGGCAATGTAAGGGATTTGGATTCATTCTTAATCCACCGGTGGCTAAAATTCCGGCCATCACAAGCGCTTTGGATCTCACAGTCAAAAACCGCCCCCCTATCGCCACTGTTTCTTTCGAAAAACCTTATCTCAATGAGGGTGAAACGACTAAAGTATATTGTAACGTAGTTGATCCGGATAATTGCTCCGATAAGATAGTCAAAGTTAAGTGGAAATGCATGGATTCTCAAGGTAACGACAATAATTGCTTTTTCTTAGATGGTAATCAAGTTTTTAGACAAGGGGAGCTATATAAAGAAATTACCCCTGCCAATCCGTATCGAGATACGGTCGATCTCAAGCTAAACAAAAAAGAAACCTATGCCATTACTTGTGAAGCTTGGGATAATGATAATGCTAATGCTCTTTCTGGCGCCGGTATCAATTCGATTAAAGTTGGTGATCCGGTTTGTATTACTGATGGATATTGCGATTCAAAGTGCGGTAACGACCGTGATTGCGGGGTTATCCCTGATGGATCATGCTATGTGACCAGAACGAAACCTCCTTTTGATGTTGCTAAAATTAAGCCAAGCACCAAAGTCACTTTTGAGGCTAGAATTTTCGGAGGATTAATTCCTCAAAAATACACTTGGTTCTGCGACAAAGACAATCCCGCTTCAATCGAGATTATGTCAACCGAAAAAACCGATAATCACACTTGTACCAACTATACTTTGGATAATCATACTTATGAACCGAAAGTGGTCGTCACCTATCCCAACGGAGAGACCAAGGAATGTGCTAACAATGAAGGAACGGCAGTAACAACTGATGGCTTGGCACCCAGTCAAGTTGGATTTTGTATAGTTGTTCCCGACGAAGGAGGCACGGATAATTCCGCTTGCGGCGATAAAGCAACCGCCAAATTAAAAGCTTACACCAATTACGATTTGGACAATCCAATCTACCAATGGTCCAATTGTCCCGGTGCGGAGAATAAAGCCAATGTGACTTGTAATTATGAGACCTCTAAACTTCAGGAGAAGTTTACTCCCGCTTTAACCATTGTAAATGATGGCAAGGAGATTAAGTGTCCTTCCAACACCTCAGTGACTCTTTACAAAGAATCTTCCTGTAAAGTTCTTAGTCGAGTAAAAGGATCGGGAGAAGATTACGCTAAGAATCCCGCTTCCAGAGTTGGAGATGTTCTTGAAACCAAGATTGAAAGAAAGTGTTTGGATCCCAAAGAAATCATCAGTTGGGAAGCTGTCGGGACATCACTGCAAAAAAGTAATAATGACAGTGCGGAGGCCTCATTGAATTCGGCCGGCAATGTGACCATTAAAGCCAAAGTTAAAGTCGGCGACAA
>CAIUEV010000040.1 GCA_903898335.1 uncultured bacterium
TATTTGGCGATATCGTGCACTTTCTAGTGACTATTATATTTTTAAACACGAATATATTTTTATTTTTAAAAATAGATTTTAATATGACAAAAAAGGAACTATTTTTAGAACTTGCAATGCCCGATAAACAGGGAAAAAGTCGTTGGGTTTCGATATCGGAATTCATTGATAAATATAAAAAGCTTCAACTTGGGAATGGCGGAAGCTGGTGTAGGGCTAGTTCCAACTTGGCAAAAGAATATCAAATTGAGCTTGATAAAAGCGTAACATCAGGAAATTCTATAAATAGAATTCGATTAGTAGGATTAAACACTAAGAAAAACTTCAACCAAAACATCAGAAAAGATATTAAAAATTTTTATAAAACACAAAAGTGCGTAATGCTAGGTATTAATGGCAATTCCGAGAATACAAAAATTGAAATCGATCACAAAGATGGAAGAAAAAATGACCATAGACTTTCAAGCCTTCAAAGTCAAAAATTATCAGATTTTCAACCACTTTCCAAAGCTGCCAACGATGTAAAAAGACAAATTTGCAAAAAATGTAGGGAGACCAACAAACGTTGGAGTGCAAAAAATATAAAAGGTAATCCATATGATTTTTATATAGGAGATGAAAATTATTCCGAAGAATTGGGCTGTAAGGGGTGCTATCAATATGATCCCGTTGAATATAGAAAAGTTATTGTAAAAAATATAAGCGAACTATCAGCGAAAGAAGCCGTAGATAGTATTTTTAAAAAATTATATCCAGACGAATAATCAATTATTAAATTATGAACTACATTGGCAGTAAATTATCATTATTAGAATTTTTGGAAGAATCAATCAATAAGGTTGTTGATAAAAATTGCGATACTTTTTGCGATTTATTCGCCGGAACTGGAATTGTCGGAAGTTATTTCAAAAGAAAGGGTTATAAAATAATCGCTAACGATATTCAATATTACAGCTATGTTTTAAATAGGCATTATATAGGAAATCACAAAGAATTAAATTTTACAAAACTAACAAAAGAAATTCCCGATTTAAAAAGCATTGATGTAAAAAATAGGAAAAATTTTGTTTGCAATTATCTATCAGATTTAAAAGGTGTAAAGGGATTTATTTATAAAAATTATTGTCTTGGTGAAACTAAAAGCAAAGAAGAACCACGACAATATTTTTCCGATGAAAACGGAATGCGTTGTGACGCGATCCGTCAAAAAATTGAAAATTGGAAAGAACAAAATTTAATTTCTGATGACGAATACTATTTTTTGATTACAAGCTTAGTTGAGTCAATTGATAAATACGCAAATACAGCTTCCGTGTATGGCGCTTTTCTGAAAAAATTAAAAAAAACGGCTCAAAATAATTTGATTTTAAAACCCGCTGAATTGATAATAAACGATCAAGACCATGAAGTTTTTAACGAGGATATAAACAAAGTAGCAGAAAAAATTTCGGGTGATATTTTGTATTTAGATCCGCCATACAATCAAAGGCAATATGCAACAAATTATCATATGCTTGAAACTATTGCAAAATATGATAATCCTAAAATTTATGGAAAAACTGGTTTGCGTGAGTATCAAAATCAAAAATCACTTTTTTGCTCTAAAGCAAAAGTAAAAAAAGCCTTTGAAGACTTAATTCTGAAAGCAAAAGCAAAATATATTTTTTTAAGCTATAATAATGAAGGCTTAATGACGCTGGAAGATATTAAGGAGATAATGAGTATGCGGGGAAAATATGGTAATTTTACTAGAGAATATAATCGTTTTAAAGCGGATAAGTCGGAAAATAGAAATTTTACAGCGAACAAGACAACCGAGTATCTACATTATGTAATTTGTGAAAGCTTGCAAGTTTGAATAATGGCTGGATAATTAATTAGGTTTTTTAATTATTGATTTAAATAAAAAATGGGAAATTTTAACATGGACGATCAAGAGAATACCGGCAGAAGAATAATTGAAGCTTTAGAGGGTATTGCTAATGAATTGGCAAAGATAAGAGTTGAACTAGTGGAAGTTAAAAGAGTTATTCAAGATAAAGATGAATCAAGCGAAAATTAACTCCATAATTCAAGAAGCAATAAAAATTGTTAGAAAATTGAAAAAAAAGATTTCTTAAAATAAGAACGCAAGCCTAAATACGTTCCAATACCGTCACCATCTATTTTCTTCGCACTAAACTGTTAAAAATAACGTAGAATTTGTCATGAGCGACCTTATTACAATTGCAGATATTGTAAAAAGCCCCGAGGCCACTAGAAGTCTCATGGCTCTTCTCGGATATCATTTTTTAAGTCCAATTGCCAAAGAATCTGGTTCTGGATTGAGCGTTATTATAAAAGATAATCTTGAGCAAGTTCGGCAAATCATATTGAGAAAGAGAAAAGAAACTGACAATAAAACAAACCTCCGTGTTGCAATGGAGGGAGTTAGATCTGCAGCATTTGCTGATTCAAAAATTGCTGCTGAATATTTTGGGGGGATAATAGCAAATTCCGGCTCTAGTGAAGATGATTCGCTCATGTCATTTCTAGCTATAGTAAAGAATCTCTCTTCAAAACAACTTCATTTTCATTATGTTATTTATCGGAGTTTACATAACTTAATATTGGCTAATCCCGAATGGCAAAAAATTAATTTAGGTTTAGATACAGATATTAATACGCTCGAAATATTTTTTTCTACTATTGAATTAAATTCAATAGGAGTCATCCCTACTGAAGACGGTGAAATGCTATGTCGAACTGGAATTATTACTTCTTATAAATGTGATTTTGAAAAAATAGATGAGGAAAAAAACTGTCCAATTACAAAAACATCACCTACCACGTTAGGCTTTCAAATGTATGCATCTGTTCATAATGAATATAATAATTGGAGAGATTTAAAAAACCTAGTGCTAGAACCATTCCCCGATATAGGAGTTCCAAATATTTACTTTAAAACTAGAGAAGAGCTTGTTAGTTGTGCAAAGAACGGAATTTGATTAAAAAATTCAAATTTTTTCTACAGAATAAGAATGCAAACCTAAATAAGTTCCAACATCGTCCCACACTGCCCACAAATTTTCGAATAAAAAATATGAATACAAAACTGCTAAAAATATCAACACTGGGGGCGTATGTTATTATGGTATTTACTAACTATTTGGCAGTCTCGCTTCCGCTGAACAACAGAGACACTGGAGCAATATCGGATAGCTATCCCAATTTGTTTGCTCCCGCCGGTTACGCATTTTCAATTTGGGGTTTGATTTACACTTTGTTGGCGATATATGCTGTTTATCAGTTATGGCGAGAAAAAGATGAAACGATTGCACGAGTCAATCGATTTTTTATTCCGAACGCTCTTCTGAATGCCTCATGGATCTTTGCCTGGCATTATGATTTTATCGGACTTTCCGTCATTATTATGGTTGGCCTGTTATTCACATTGATTCGTATTGCGGATATTCTGCGTGCCGGCAATCTTGCTACAAAGGACATTTGGTTGGTAAGATTGCCTTTTAGTGTATATTTCGGCTGGATTATTGTTGCCACAATTGCCAACATTGCGGTTTTTTTGGTCAGCGTCGGTTGGGACGGATTTGGCCTCAGCGAAAGTTTTTGGACGGTAGTGGTGCTTCTGGTTGGTGTCTTAATCGGTTGCTGGCGAATGCTTCTTGATCGATTTGTACCTTATGGGCTTGTGCTCGTTTGGGCTTATATTGCAATTATTTTCAAACATCTTTCGGCGAGTGGCTTCAACGGTAAATATCCAATTGTAGTCCAAACGGCGACCTTATGCCTTTTGACATTCTTAGGAACAATTTTGTTTATAATTATCAAGAAAAAGAAATAAATTTTTTGTATGGAATTTAAAAAGATTCAAGCAGAAGTGGTAAAAAATGCCATCAAATATGGAGAAAAGTACAATGTTGCCGTTGATGAAGATTTTGCGCTGATAAAACTTTATGAAGAAGTTGGTGAATTTGCTCAGGCGGTTTTAATTCACCGAAAAAAAAGTCGGCCGGAAAAATATTTGCCTGAAGAAATCTCGAAAAGAGAGGTGGCTAAAGAATTGGCAGATATTGTTGGTATGGCTATGGTTAATGCTCATCTTTTGGGAATTGACTTGGAAGAGGCGGTGGATAAAAAATGGATCAGTAAGGAATGGCTTAAATAAACTAAATTTGATTCTGAGGTATAGCCAAGATTGAATTAAGTCGATTCGGGTGTTTTCAAGATAAACATATCATTATGAATCGGGAGAAAATTGAAAAAATAACTGACTATATTTTTTTAAAATCCAATCCTCAAAAAGCGGATTTGGCCTTGGTTTTTGGTACGCGTTATCATGAAGCAACAGAGAAAGCCTTTGAATTGTATCGTGATGGTTTGGTACACAAAATTATGCTTAGCGGCGGCATCAATAGAGTTACTGGGAAAAATGAGTCTTTGGAGATGAGCAAGGATTTGATTAGACTGGGACTGAAAAAAAGCAGCTTAATTTTAGAGAGTGAATCAACAAACTCCTTGGAAAATGTTTTATTCTCAAAGCGAGTAATCGAAGAAAAAATCGGATTTGGTAAAATAAAAAAAATTCTGGCAGTCGTCAAAAATTATCATTCTCGTCGGGCATTAATGACTCTTAAAAAACATTTCCCCGGAACCATTGAATTAATACCGGTCACTTATGAAGTCGATGGATTCAAACCGGAAAATTGGTTTAATAGTGAGAATGGCAAGGAAAAAGTTCTATCTGAATGGAATAAAATCCCAAAATATTTAGCGAAGGGGGACATCGAAGAATTATAGTTTTTTAATAGAAGTATTTAAATGATAAGTTGAAAAATAACCTATCACCATGAACATAATAAAAGCAATTGAAACAGAAGAACCAAGACTATTTGCTGAAAATCTGAATAGCTATGAAGCTAATAAGGTTTTAAACTTAATCTTGGTTGATGTACGAAAAAGAAGCAAAGATGCAAAAAAATATGGCGGTTACGTTTGGGGGTCATCAAGTCCTTTGCTGATAAGCGTATATAAAGACAACGATTATTATGAACCATATGGAATTGAAATATTAAACGAAAAAACCGGAAAAGTTAATTTCGACATCGTGGAATACTTAAAGAATAAGTCTTATAAATCAGCTATGATTGCAATATCTGATAAAAAAGAGTCACCGGAAAAATATAATTTGATGAAAAATAAAAAAGCGATAATTTTAAGATTTTCCAATCATAAAAATTCCAATGCTTTGTATCAAACCAATAAAAATATCTTCTTTGGTTTTGATAATGATGGAGTTCTCTCGGAACTTATTTATTTAAATAAGCAGGCATCTGAGGAGATTTTGGGAGAAAAAATAACAGATGTGATTGAGGTTTACCCCAATAAGAGATTAAAGAAAAATATAGATAATTTATTCTTGGAATTATAAAAATTATGATTTACAAAAAACCATCGAAATTGAAAAAGGGAGATACAGTGGCGATTGTATCGCCGTCTTGGGGCGGACCGAGTGTTTTTCCTGATGTATATGAAAATGGACTTGAGGTCTTACGTGAATGGGGATTGGAATTGAGGTGGCAGAATGATAAAAATAATTTATCTCTATTTTTTAATCAAAAAATATGCTAAAATCAAAAATCACTCCGCAGTATCTCGCAAAAAACATCTCCATCGCCATAGGATTGGTGCTGGTTTGGCGAGGCATCTGGTATGTTTTAGACGGTGTTGACAAATGGCTTTTTGACGGAAGCCACACTTGGACGGCGGTATTTGGTATCTTTGTTGGTTTAGTGATTCTTTACTTGCCGGACAAGGATTTGAAGGAGATTGAGAAATTGTAGAAATAAATTGCTTGAATTTGAAAAACATGTCTAAGAGGTCCATAAGAAAAATCTATATTGGCTCTAAATGGAAACTTGCCATCAAGACCATGCCGTTTATCGTTGTTATAATAATGATAAAGTTTATTGCTCATTATTTTGAATACGAATTTCTTACTTTAAATTCTCTTTTTACGGCGATTATTTCCGCCAATATATTTTTAATAGGATTCTTGATTTCCGGTACGTTGGTTGATTACAAGGAAAGCGAAAAACTGCCGGGAGATCTAGCCGCTAGCCTTGAAACAATGGCCGATGAAGGCTTGATTATAAATAAAAATAAAAGAAGCCCAGAGTCGGTGGCTTTTATTAAAAGACTATCCAAATTTAATTGTTCTCTTCTTGATTGGTTCTATAAGAAGGAGAAAACCGATAATTTGTTGAAGCAATTATCCGGCTTTAACCAGGACTTTCTCGAACTTGAATCTCAAACTCAGGCTAACTTTATAGTTCGTCTCAAGCAGGAGCAGAATTTGGTCCGAAAAATAATAAATAGAGTTCATACTATTAGAGAAACCTCTTTTTTGAGCGCAGGCTATGCCATAGCGGAAATAATAACTTTTATTTTAGTTTTAGGGCTGATTTTCATCAAGATGAATCCTTTCTATGAGAGTATGTTTTTTGTCTCTTTTGTCAGTTTTATCTTGATTTATATGATTTATTTTATTAAAGACTTAGATAATCCATTCGGATACAGTGATAAAGAAAACCTTACGGAAGATGTTTCGTTAAAGCCGATAATAGATAGTCAGAGGAGATTGGAAGAGTATTGCCAAAAATTGGAGCGATAATTTTTACATTTTAAAAATATGATCGGAAAAATCGGAGTTTTTGATTCGGGCTTGGGAGGGCTAACGATTCTCAAAGAAATGATCGGACGGATGCCGGATCGGGAGTATGTCTATTTGGGGGATAATTTAAACACGCCTTATGGAAACAAATCTCAGGAGGAAATTTTCCGATTGACGTCGGCGGGGGTGGAGTGGCTTTTCGGACAAGGAGCGGAGATTATTGTTCTGGCTTGCAACACGGCCTCGGCGAATGCTCTTCGCAGAATTCAACAAGAAATACTGCCTCAAAAATACCCTGAGAAGCGAGTACTGGGAATTATAATCCCAACAGTTGAAGAGGCTGATAAATTCAGCCAAGCAGGTCATGTGGGAATTCTGGCGACTCGAGCGACGGTGGCCTCCGGAGTTTTTGAGGCTGAAATGAAAAAACGCAATCCGACAATCCAAGTTGTTTGTCAATCGGGTGGAGATTTGGCGGAGTTAATCGAGCGTGATGCGAAGGACGGTTCCTTAGAGGAAGAAATTACCCGAGTGGTCGAAAGATTGATTGCTGAAGACGATCAAATTGATACGCTTGTTTTGGGTTGCACTCATTATGCTTTGATAGCGGATAAAATAGCTGATTTTTTGGCCGGTAAAGTAAAAATTGTTACCCAGGGTCAATTGGTAGCTGAAAAATTGGACGATTATTTGGAAAGACATTCGGAAATCCGAGAAAAACTCAGCCGTGAGTCAAAAGTAAATTTCTACACTACCAGTGAGGATGAACAAGTGAAAAAATTGATGATTCGATTTTATGGGGAGAAGGTTTCAGTTGAAACGGTAAAGATCGATTAATTAAGAAAATAATTTTTTAGCTTTTTATGCAAGGAGGTCATTTTAATGAGGAGAGACTGCCGGCGTTGGCCAAATTGATAAAAGAGGATATTACCGTTTGAAATTTCAGTAATAAAAAAAGGACTTGATTGCTGGTTGCGATCAAGTCCGTTGTTTGAAACCATTTTATTTTATCTCAATGTGCTTTGCCTAGAGGGCTTTCAAAGCCGATGCTTTGCTTTACTTTTCTGACTCTTTCGTATTCTTTGATCTCGCGAAGAAGATCTTTTGTGGAAACAAGGTCGGTTTTTTCTCCTCTGCTCGTTTGATGAACTTTCTCCTCCAGAGCCCGACGGATAATTTCGGCAATGTCGGCGCCACTCATACCTTCCGTCAAGTAAACAATCTTATCGATATTCAGGTCTTCGCAAAGTTGGCGTCCCGCTATTTTTTCCGCTCGGAAAAGGTGAATGCCCAGGATATGGGCTCGACCTTCTTTGTCCGGTAGTGGTACTTCTATCAATCGATCGATTCTTCCCGGTCTTTTTAATGCGGGGTCGATTGAATCGGGACGGTTGGTTGAAGCAATGACAATAACGCCGTCAACTGTGTTTATACCGTCCAGGTTTATGAGCATTGTGCTAACCATGCGGCCGGTAGCTTCGTGGGAAGAGTCTCTTTCCGAAGTGATAGCGTCGATTTCGTCAAAAAAAATAATGCTGGGAGTGTTCTTTTTAGCGATGTCGAAAACACCCTGTATTCTTTTTTCTGACTCCCCGTACCATTTAGATGTCATTTCCGCTATTTTAACAATGTAAAAATTCGCTTTGGTTTCCGTGGCCAAAGCTTTGGCCATCAAAGTTTTCCCTGTCCCCGGTGGACCGAAAAGAAGAACGCCTTTTGGCGGTTTGGTGCCCCAGTAACGATAAAGAGCGGGGTGGCTTAAGGCGAAAGAAATATTTTGAATTTCTTTTTTGCCTCTTTCTTGGCCACCGATGTCTTTAAAAGTAATCTTGTTTTCCTCGAATTCTCGGTGAGAGTCTGTTGGTCTTCGGATTACAGCCGGTAGCAAGCTGATCGGATTACTTGGGCGCTGGATATTTATTTCTTCCGGTTTGATGTAAAGCTTCATTCTTGGAGGTTCTCGATGATTTCTCTCATAGATCCCCTTTAAAACCGCTTCGGTTATTCGACTGAATTTTCTTAGATCTTTCTTGAAGTTTTCCAAGTTGGAAAAAGTTTTTATTGGCACTTTACAATCTTTAAAAATCTCCAATCGAGGGCCGGAGGCGATTTCAATGAAAGTAAAAGGAAGCCGGTTCGTTCCAACGGCGAATTCTTCTCTCATCTTTTTGTCCAAAACAAACACCACCCCGTTGGATTGAGAGAGCTTGAATCTCTCGGCGATTTTTTTTCTCGGAATAGTGGGGTTGATTTTTCGAGGGGAAATGAGATTACACAAGCCCTGTTGAAAATAGATGTTGGCTCTCAGCTGATAAATTTTCCCATTGCTGAGACCTTCGAGGCAGACTTCTTTGATTGGAAAAGGGAGGGCTATTCGTATCAGCTCATATTTTTTCTGATAAACACCGTCTTTGACGTTTGAAATTTTTATACCGGGATTGAGGAATTGTTTAAAAAGTCTCTCAATGTTTTCAATCAGAATCTCGAGATTTTTTTTCTTCATGACTATCCTCCTGTTTTTAAGGAACCTGATTTCTTTTTCAAGATATCTAGTTATTAATGCTAAAAATGAATAATTTAGTCAAAAAAAGTATTTTTATTTTTTAAATAAATATGGTAAAGACTAGGCAGATTGAATAAAAAATCTAAGTTTTTAGCTCTTTATAAAAAGGAGGTGTTAATAATGAGTCGATTTGATGACATAGGCACCGGTGATGGACGTTGGGACGAGTCTGGTTCGACGGAAGAATCAACAGAGACGGATTCCAAGGCAAAGACCGCAGAATCCAACAAAAGGCCGGCTTGTTCTTGCCTTGCCGCCTTGATAATCAAAGAATCTCTATATCGAGGTAAAACAATTGAAATTCCCAGTTTGGGGATCAGAATTGAACCAAAAAAAAGCGATTGACGATTCCTTGACAAGTGTTGCATTATTCCCAAGACAGTCATAAATCAAGACTGTCTTTTTTCTTTTTATCGGGATAAGCTTAAAAGGTATCGATTGATTTTTAAAATACAAAAATGAAACAATGTAAAATGCATGAACATGGCGGGGAGGCCGTCTATGGCTTGGGGGTGATTGGCGCCGGAGTTTACTTTATTTCCCATGCGAGTGGCTTTGGGGCGGGTGTCGTTGGGATTATTAAAGCCTTTGTCTGGCCGGCTTTTTTGGTTTATGAAGTCATGAAATATCTTAATATGTAATTTCCGTGTAAAAACAAATTTCAAAAATGACCGATGATTTGGTTTCTTGTGGAGGAATGGACTGCTCAGTCTGCTCGGTTTTGGCAACCGTGCAGAATGCTTTTAATTTTCTGTTGGAAATTTCCGCCGCGGTGGCGATTTTGGCAATTGTTGTCAGTGGATTTATTTATGTTTTTAATTTGGGCAGCAGAGGAAGGCTAGACAAAGCTAAACGTTTTTTGAGATTCTCATTGTTTGGTTTTTTTATTGCACTAGTGGCTTTTTTGGTTATTAATTCTCTGTATGCGGTGACTGGGGCAACGAACCGAAACAATTGGTTTCGCCTTGATTGTTCTTCTGATGGACAGTCGAGTATTAACAGGGGGTCTTTGGTCGGTCAGTCCGGACCGATGGAAGTCGGATCTCGGGAGACTGAATTTGTCCGTTCCGGAAATATCTTTGATTCGGTTGAAGATGCAAAAAAGATTCTAGAGCTTGAACCGGAAGCTTTAGACGCAGAAAATATTTATGCCGATGCACTTCAGCTTAAAACGGGTCAGAGTATCGTTTTTGTAACGAATAAAAATTCACTGGACAAGGATGAATTGGAAAAATATGTAAACGTGCAAAGTGGTTTTTTGCCGGAAGACAGCGGTGACAGAAATGCTGCTGGCGGGACCGAAGAACAAATAACTATTCGCAGAGAAATAGACGGAATGACTGTGATTGGAAATGAAGGCGGACCGATTTTTCTGGGAGAGGTTAGCGAGGGCGATCGTTCCGGGAATATTGAAGCGATAAAAAAAGCGGTTGAAGGGCTGAAAAAAGAGCAAACTCAAGGTAAAAAAGTTTATGTTTACAATGGGAAAAATCAGGAAGAGGATAGTGGGTTCGATACTGATGCTTGCTCTGGGAGTGGAGGGGAAATGACAATATTCCAGAACGAATGCGCTGCTCGAAGAGCAACTTGCGGGCATGATAATTTAATTTGCTCCGGAACGGAAAATGAGTTGATGGGTTGCCAGTGTCCGGAAGGGCAATGTTTACAGAACGGTCAATGTATCAATATAGAAAGGGGAAAACCGGATGTTCCGGCCGGTCAAGATGCCGATGGCGATGGGATTGATGATATTTATGATCGATGCTCGAATACTAAAAAAGGAGAAATAGTTGGGATTGGCAATAGTAATCAAGATGCGGGTTGCTCCTGTTCACAAATGACCTTGAAAACGGTAAGCTGTCCTCAAAGTCGTTGTGAAGGTCAATTTTTTGTGGTTTATCAGCCATCCGGTCAGGAGAAATGTGTTGATGGCAAAAGGGAAGAATATGTTTGTAAGGTCAAATCCGAGTATAATCAAATGTGCTCTCAAAGTGCTTCCAACCAAGGCAGTTCTCCCGTTTCTGGTGGAGGAAATAGTTCGAGCGGTGGGTCTTCCGGAGGCGGTTCCTCAAGTAGCGGAGGCGGATCTCCCAGTGGAGGAGGCTCACCGGGAGGAGGGAGCTCCTGTTCGAATTGCGGAAATGATACGGGCTCACCGTCCGGTCAAGGTCCCAGTCCGAGTGGGCCGGGCAGTCCAACTTCTCTCGCTCCTGCTATGACGTTAAAAGAAGCCTTTGCCGGAGGAAATGGTTCGCCGTCCGATCCCTTTGTGATGAGTGATAAGGCGATGCAGGAAGCTTTTTCTTACAATGAAGAAACGGGCAAAATCGAATTGGATAAAAACTGGGAAAGCAAATTGGGGGTTTTGGGCAAAGATTTTCATGTAAAGGTGCCCCCAAAAGATAAGATAATGGAGAATATTGATAAGAAGAAGAAAGAAAAAGGACAAAAAGAACTGACTGATGAACAGAAAGAAAAATTGAAGGATGATAAGGAAGCAGTTCAGGCGCCAGAAGGAACAAAAGTCCAAGGTAAAGATGGGAAGGACAAATCTGTCGATAAAAATGAAAAAAATAAGAAAGAGGGAGAGAAGGATCCGAGTAAAACCGAAGACTCTTCTCTTGATGGTGAGGAAGAAGTGCTTCGAACCAGAACGGCCGGTGATCCCAACTACAAACCTCAAAACAACAAGGAGTTGGAGGCTCAATCGAAGGGAATGGTTAAGGCGGAGGATGGGACTTTTACTTCAAAAAACAAAGGAGCAACCGATTATTTTACACCGGAGATGGCTTCCAAGCTGAAAAATGCCAGTGAGTATGCCAAGGAAAACGGTTACGGAGTTGGTCTGACCAGTGGGTTTAGAACCAACTCGGAGCAATCATGGCTCTGGAACAATCAAAGCGGAGCACCGGTGGCGCGTCCAGGGACTTCCAATCACGAATTTGGCAGGGCGGCCGATGTTTACTTGACAAATTCCAGCGGGGATCGATTACCGATGAACAGTCAAAACAGGGCGGTTCTGCGAGATATTATGGAACGGGGTGGTGGACTGAGGAATCTGCCTTCTGAGTGGTGGCATTTTTCAACCAATGGGCGATAGGAATTTTGTTTCTGTTAGTATTACAAAATAATAAAAATAATTTAATGAATCAAGTCCCGGAGACGTCTTCACCCGTCCGGTAATTTCTTTTACTCAAATTTGCCTGAAACTGCCCTAAAGCCGTTAAAAATTGCCCCTTGTTAAAGCCTGAAAATGTCCATTTATTCCCCGTAAA
>CAIUEV010000041.1 GCA_903898335.1 uncultured bacterium
AATCGGAGGCGATGTGGGAGGCGATTACTACGTTAATGAAAGCTTTTTCCGCCTCTTTGCGGTAGCTTTCCGATTGGTGCATCGAAATAACCGTGCCGATGCCGGCGTTAGCTAAGTGAGAATAAATTTTTTCCGCTCCATCGGTGCCGCCCGTAATTTCTGAGGCGATAATTTTTCCGCTGTGATTCTTGGCGGAGCCGGCAAAAATTCTGGGCGCCGATCCACGCTCAGCCGCTTCCTGATATTCCGGTATCCCATTGAGCATTTTTATAATACTCCCGACATATTTTGGCTTTTTCTCTTTAAGCTTATTTTCAATAAAATTCAAAACCAAGTTATCCGTTGGTGTGTGGACATTTATTAATGGCATATCCAACAATCTCGCTGAATCCGGAACCAAGAAATTATTTACCGCGTGAATAGAGCGTCTAACCTCATCAATCCTTTTTCTCATTAGTCCCTCGACGATATTTATCGGTACTCCCCATTTGGCGTAAAGATACATTTGAAGCTTCATAGCGTCGGGGAGAAGCGCCAAGCTTTTGCCGGTTGGATGATGGGCAAGTACTAAATCAGCGCCCACCTCTTTACCGATCAGTAATTTTCCTTCGGTGGCATCAATGGTAACCAGTATTCTTTTGATTTCTTTTTCGGGATCTCCCCAATGAATCAAAGTGTCGGGATATGGATTTGCTAATTTTTCTTTGGGATAACGCTTTTTTTCAGCGTCGGAAAGATGAGCAAAATTTTTTGCAATTTTTTTAAGTTGATTTTCGATGGCTTTATCTGAGCGTAAATCTGCCCTTCTGCCCATTTCAATGGCCAAATCAAATATTTCTTGGAGTTTCATTTAATTAAATAAATTTTTAAGAGCGTTTTCAATAAAAGGATCCAGATTTCCGTTTAGGATTTCTTGAGGATTATTATGAGAAAAACCGTTGCGATGATCTTTAACTAAGGTATACGGATGAAGAACGTAGGAACGAATTTGGTTACCAAAAGAAGCTTCTTTGGAATCCCCTTTAATATTTCTTTCCGCTTGGTTTCTCTCTGCTTCCATTTTTAAGGCGATCTTTGATTTTAAAATCCGCATAGCCGATTCTTTGTTTTGATTCTGGCTTCTTTCATTTTGACAATTTACGGTTATACCACTGGGCAGATGGGTTATTCTGACGGCGGATGATGTCGTGTTGACATGCTGTCCACCGGGGCCACCGGCTCTAAAAGTCTCTATTTTCAGGTCTTTACTGTCGATTTCGAGGGCGTCATTTTTCAAAATTGGGCAGAGCTCGACTGAAGCGAAAGAAGTTTCGCGACTACCGGCCACATTAAAGGGCGAAAGTCTGACTAAACGGTGGATGCCGTGTTCCCTTTTTAGATATCCGTAGGCGTAGGGTGCGTCAACTTCAACATCGGCGGTCTTTAGGCCGACTTCTTTTCCAGGGGAATGATAAACTACTCGATACTGAAAGCCTTTCTTCTCAAAATATTTTAGATACATATTCAAAAGCATATCCGCCCAATCTTGAGCGTCCTTGCCTCCGGCTCCCGATTTCACAGTCAGAATAGCGGGTGATTTGTCATATTCGGATTGAAAAAACACAATGAGCTCTTTGGCTTTTAATTTTTCAATTAAAATTTCTATTTTAGATTCCATTTCATTTAAGGCGGTATTTTTATCCTCAAGAGAAAAATCTGAAGACTCCTCTGAAAGAAACGCTCTCTCTTCTTCTAGACTGGAAATTTCCTTTTCGGTACTCTGCCAAAAGTTTAACTCTTTCTCTTTTTCTCCCAACAAAGCGGAAAAATCCCCGGCTTTTTGAGGGTCTTTCCAAAAATCTTCTTTTTCCAATTCGCATTTCATTGAATTAACTTCCAGCTGAAGCGAATCCAAGTCAAAGACAGTGATTTATCTTCTTCCAAAGATTGAGAAGATATTGCCATTTCTGTTCCGAATTGTCTTCTTTTGTCTCTATCATTGAATTTATTTACCGACTTCGTCGATAGTGCCTTTCATATAGAAATCTTGTTCGTTTTTGTCATCGAGTTTACCTTCGATAATCGCTTTGAATCCGGCGATTGTATCCTCTCGTTTAACGTATTTGCCCGGTCGTCCGGTAAACTGCTCAGCCACAAAGAAAGGTTGAGAAAGGAACTTTTGAATTTTTCGAGCACGAGAAACTAGTAATTTATCTTCCTCGGAAAGTTCATCCATACCTAAAATAGCGATAATATCCTGAAGATCTTTATATCTTTGAAGAATTCTTTGGGTCTCTCTCGCCACTTGATAGTGTTCCTCGCCAACCACCTCCGGATCAAGAATAGCGGAAAAAGAGTCGAGCGGGTCAACAGCCGGATAAATACCCAATTCTGAAAGTGGTCGAGAAAGCGAAACGGTTGAATCCAAATGGCCAAAAGTGGTGGCCGGCGCCGGGTCGGTCATGTCATCGGCGGGCACGTAAACCGCTTGAATTGAGGTAATAGAGCCGTTTTTAGTTGAAGTGATTCTTTCTTGCAAGCCTCCCATTTCTTCAGCCAAAGTCGGTTGATAACCCACCGCGGAAGGAATACGTCCCAAAAGAGCGGAAACTTCTGACCCCGCCTGGGTAAACCTAAATATGTTATCAATAAAAAGCAAGACATCTTTGTTCTCCTTGTCTCTGAAATATTCAGCCATGGTCAAACCGGTCAAAGCGACTCGCTGTCTGGCTCCGGGCGGTTCGTTCATTTGGCCAAAAACCAAAGTGGTCTGTTTTAACACGCCAGAATCTTTCATCTCGTGGTAAAGATCATTTCCCTCTCGAGTTCTCTCTCCGACACCGGCAAACACGGAAAATCCTCCGTGTTCAGAGGCGA
>CAIUEV010000042.1 GCA_903898335.1 uncultured bacterium
ATCTTCAAACTGATAATGTGAAATAGCCATTTTAATTAAAGTCGGAATTGATAGCTTTCGATTGTGCCAAAATTTTTCCAAATCAGACATTAATTCCGGAACTTCATTTGGATGAGGCGGAATAAAAAAGGCATCGGTTAAATTCGATCCGCCGATCCAATTCTGAGTAGTTCTTATTTCTCCTGGTTGCTTGTGCTCGCCTCGAACATTAGTAAGCAAAATTTTATGGGCTTGCTTGAAAAGACGTAAGGTCAGAGGCAATTTGGAAAGTTGAGCGACAGAACTGTTTATAGCGTTAATATAGTTCTGAACTTCACGCCAATCGTTTCTTTTTTCAGGCTTGATTTCTTCTTCCGGCAAAATCAACTCATCAATACCCGTCCGGGTACCTTCAATCAAGCTTGAAGTCATGGCCTCTTTACGCACATGCATTTGAATAAAAAAATCAACATCGGGAACCAGATCGGAATAAGCGTTTAACTCTCCCAAAAGTCGCATCGCCTCACTGAGAAGCATATCTATTTTTCTGTCCCGCCAAACAAAGTCTCTGTTAATAGGATTGGGGCTGAAACTTTTATATTCAAACTGTTGAATGTATTTTCCGGCTTTAAAATTCCACATAAGAATTGATAATAAGATAATTTATATTGTCAATATATGCGTATTTTGATAATATGTCAATTTATATCCCCAAACATCGGTTGAGTTAAGGGGGGAGATTTGTTCAGATAATAATTGTGCGGTATGACTTTTCCACAGGGAAAAACGCTTTTGTTGCTTAAGGAGGAAAACGAAATGCGAGAGATTCTTCTTTGGAACATACTGTTTGGCAGTGAGTGGACAAAAAAACAGAGAACCGGTTTTCGAGGGCTATACGATCGAATAAGAGTTTTTTGTCAGGTAATTATCGGCTTCATCGTTGCCCAAATAGTCATTGTCCTCATCGAACTGGACGCCATTGAGCGCTAAAAACACCCAACACCCAAAAGACAGAGAAATTTCTCTGTCTTTTTTTGAGTAATGGGATAGGAAATAGACGATTTTAGGTTTCTAAGCCTGTTTTTCTTCCTTTTCTTTTCTGGCCAGTTTCCAATGAAAAACAAAAAGCGGAATAGAGATAAAGAGAGTAGCTAGAGCATCGACTATGCTGCTTTGGCGTTCCGCCGTGTAGCATTCTTCACCAGTGTTGTTCTCTTTCCAAGTTTCATAGTCCTTGAGCATCTGTTCGATTTGAGCTTTCTGCTCCTCGGTCGTCAAAGATGAAGATTTGAAATCAAAACTACTGACGGGCGGTTGCTCATTACATCGACTGTAACCGCCTTTTTCCGCTTTTGGCAAAACATAAGTTTTAAGGGCCGTGCTAAAAAGAGTGTAGCTACCGATGGCCACAAAGAGAAGGCTGACCATTGAGACAATGTAGAGATAGACCGTTTTGACGATTTTGGTTTTTTTGAGCATTTATTTTTTGTTTATGAATTATTGCTGATTATAGCACTAAGCTATTTTGCGCAAGTTTGGGGAGACCAGAGGCCGATTTGAGCGGCCTTTGCCCGATTTGAGGCGGCGATGAAGCTTTCGCGTTCTTCGTAAGGATTTTTTTTGTAAGTATATTCATGCGCAAAGCCCTCCTCGATCATTTTGAGATTAAAGAATGTTCCGTCTTCCAAGTAGACATAGCGTAGGAGACGACCGTATTTGTCTTTTTCACCTTGAGTCGGATCGGGACGCAAACTCACCTTCTTTCCCAAGAGCAGTTCTTTGGCTCTGGCGGCGGCTTCCTGGCCGAAGCACTGGACCGGTCGACGCGGATCAACCGATTCCGGCGCATCAATTCCGATAAGTCTTATTGTCTCAATTTTATCGCCTATTTTGACCTTGATCGTGTCTCCGTCCACTACTTGAGTGACCGGATACAGTTCCGGAAGCGGAGAAATTTGATCGGTATTTTGATTCTGATTTTGGGGCGGGGATGGTTCTGCAGAGGAAGAAATGTCGGGTAGATTTTCCGTTTGATGCGGTTTTTCAACCGGAACAGGCGCGACAACGGGTGGAGCAAAAAGCCAAAACAGAAGCCAGATTATGGCAATCGCGCCCACAATGAGAAAAATTAAACGCCAAAGTTTCTTTTCTTCAACCTGCATCAATTGAATTTACTATTTCCCTCATCATACAAGATTAAATTAATCCACCAAAAAAGAGGTGCGGGTGCACCTCTCGTTTGGTTATTTTCTATTTTTAGAAAAATCTTGCCAAAGCTGCCAGATAGCCTCAGACATTTTTTTATACAACGGTGCTCTTTTTTCAACAATCTCACGATAAAATCCGTCAATGAAGATTCCCACAACAGCTTCCTCTAGCTCTTTGCACGAAGAAATCAATTTTATTTTATTTAGAATCTCCTCAACTTGCAATTGATATTCGTCCTCATTCTCTTTATCTATAGGAATGTTGATTGGATTAAATTCAGAAACAAGATTACTTAGTTCTTCATAAAAAATCCCAAATTCTTTTTTGAATTTTTCTGTTCTTCTATCTGCTTTTTTAAGTTTATTAACCCAACTACTTTTTTCTTCAGAAGTTAAGAGGTCTGATTCCTCTATAGCTCTAACTTTTTCTTCGATATTCATGTTTTGATGATAAAAGATTATTTTTACCTCAATCTTAAATATTTTTATCATCCTACACTTCAAAGTAAATAATTGCAAATCCACCAAAAAAGAGGTGCGGGTGCACCTCTCGTTTGGTTATTAAAAATTTCGGCAAACCTTTTTATTGATTGCTCTGGGTTTTATTTTGACAACCGCAGTTTCCATTGCCCTTACCCATTCCTTTTCCACGCTCACCATTACCCTTGCCCATCTTACCTTGACCCAGGCCAAGCTCAGCACGAATCTTGTTGGCTTCGTCAGTCTTGCCTTCGTTCATCAAACGATGCATCTCGGCAAATCTGGCGAAATTATCTTTGTTGATAACATCCTTTACACGACCGCGACCGGTCATCAGATTCTTCCAAGCTTCATAGTCATTATTTTCAAAAGCTTTCTGCATCGCCTCGTGACGCTCAGCGTTGAAGTTAGGCCCCGTTTGAGAGGCATCACCTCGGTAAGCGAAAGCGGGGAAGGCGATCATTCCGGCGGAAGCGACTCCGGCGGCGCATAAAGCTCCGGCCAGGAGATAACGATTGTAATTTCGATTATTTTTTCTCATCTTTTTAAATTAGATTATTTAAGTGAACATTGCGTACGCCCCTAGTAATACGCAACTCGGAAAAAAAAGTTTCAAAATTAATGCATCGGACAAACCACCGGCCCCATCGGGGCGCCTTTGCGCTTCTCCCACGGCCTGATCTCCTCAGCTTCAAAAACATTTTCATCCGTCTTTTGACCGATTATTTTAATCAGGACATCGGGCGTCAGAGAAACTCGCCTCCTCATCCGCATATCTTCATCGAATTTAACCAACCAAATTGTACCGACAAAATCCTCCAAATTTAAATTATCCTCCTCCAGTTTGATTATTTTACCGCCCAAAAGGCCCAGCTCCGGTCGACTCCACATGCGTTCCTTGTCGTAAGAAATATCCTTGTAGTAAGGCATGTCTCTGAAGATGCAGTCATCCATCATTTCACTGTTACGCGAAAAATAAATGGCATTCCCCAGCAAGGCAAAAGAAAAAAGCAATCCCAGAAAGATTAAGAGATTGTCATAGTGATAACCGTTTTTCGTTTTACGAAAGATCAAAAAGGCCAGGAAGAAAAAAATGGGGATCAAAGCCAACCAAAAATGAGGCAGGAAGCGCCAAAAAGCAAACAAATGCTGAGGGCGATCGCTAAAATCGGCCATCTCTCGACCGAGCCCCAAAAAAAAATAGATCAAAAGTCCCAAAGAGATTCCGCCCAGAAAAACCAAACCAAAAAAGCCCAGCCAAACAGCGTAATTCTTCAGCAAAAAATGCCATTTGGGCGTCGGCTCGATTTTTTCTTGCTTGATTTTTTTGAGCGTTTCCTCAATTACTTGCTTTTTCATCGTTATTAAAAAATTTAAAGGCTATGAATTCTGGGGTCGATTTGGGACAAGAACATTTTTTTACCTCGTTTAATAAGCGTGGCCACCGTCCCTTTCGGCTTTTTAAGAATATCCATGATTTCATCGTAGCTTTTCTCCTCCAAAAAACGCAGAATCATCGGCTCTCTGTACTTAAGCGGCATTTGCTCTATAACTGCCCGAACCTTATTCATCTTTTCCCGAACGGCAACTTCTTTTTCCAAATTGACGCCCGATTTGATAAACTTAAAGAGATCGTCCTTGTCCAGAGAAATGGCCGTCTTTTTGCCACCTCGCTTGCGAATTTCGTCTACGGTGTGATTGTGAGTGATGCGATAAATCCAACTGGAAAACTTGAGCGAATCTTCGTAGTCGTTGAGATTTTTGTAAACTTTAATGAAGACTTCCTGCAAAATGTCCTCGATGTCTTCCTTGGAGAAAAAAGAGATGCGTCGAATATAGTAAAAAAGCTTTTCTTCGTATCTCTCCATCAGGCACGCCAAATAATCCGGGTTTTCTTTCGCCAGTTCTACCACCTCCGAATCGGTTTTTCCTTCGCAGTTGACTGATAAACTCAAGATTTAAAATTATTTTTTATTTTCTAAAACTTCAAACGACCCAAAGCTGTAAAAGTTTTCGTTATTCTAGCCGTTATTTTCAATTGATTCCAAAACGGTCAAAGTTCTTTCCGCCGTTTTTTGCCAAGTAAAGTTCTTCGCGGCCTCTCGTCCTAATTTTGAAAATTCCTGGCGCAAAGACTGGTCCTGCACAAATCGCTCAAGCGCCCAAGCAAATTCACTCACATCATAAGGGTTGGAAAGCAGAGCGCAATCACCCAGGACCTCAATCATCGAGGCGGAAGCAGAAGCTAAAACCGGTGTTCCCACCGCCATCGCCTCCAAGGGGGGAAGACCAAAACCTTCGAAAAGAGAGGGAAAAAGAAAGATTTCCGCTGCCGCATAGATTTTGGGACGGTCAATATCCTCGACGGGACCGACAAAATATATATCTTTTTTGAAGGGAGATTTTTCATACTCTTCAAAAACTCTCTCCGACGACCAGCCAACACCACCGGCGATCACCAACGCATGATTGCTGCCCGTTTTTTCTTTGAACAGATTAAAGACTTTGATCAAAAAAGCTATATTTTTGCGCGGCTCCAAGGTCCCCAAGAAAAGAAGAAGGGGCCGATTGGGTAAGCTATATTTTTTAAGTAATCCGGCCTTTACTTTTCGATCAAGCGGCCTTTGGACTTCAAGAAATTTTGTGTCCAAGCCCAGATGAATCGGGATTATTTTCCCAGCATTTAGTCGATAAGTTTTCCCCAGATCATAGGCGGTAAAGGCGGAGACGGTAATTATTTTTGTTGATTCCAAAGCCTTTTTTCGAGGATTAATCAAAAAGTGCCAAAGTCTTCTTTTTTTGTTGAAAAAATGGGGAAAATGTTCAAAGGAGAGATCGTGAAAAGTCATTACAAAGGGAGTTTTTCGCGACAAAGCAAAGAAATTCATATTCGGAAAGAAAAAAACATCAACCGGACCGGTAAAAAATTCTAAAGTCGGTTGGCCAAAAAACCAGAAAAGGCCGTTCAACAGCTTATTTGGCCAAGAGTGACGAGCCAAAGAAACATTCGGTAAATCGGCCCAGGCCTGAATTTCGGCCGGACATTGACCGCCAAAACTATTAAAAAAGAGAATGTATTCATGATTGGACCCCAAAGCAAACAGTTGAGGCAATAAATTGCGGATATACTCCTCCACTCCACTGTTTTTTCCGCCCGAAAGGGCGCGCACATCGATGCCAATACGCATAATAATTTGAATTTGAGCCTAAAAAACAACGAGAGGGGATAAACCCCTCTCACTGCTTATTTAATTTCTTTCGTATCCGTTAAATGAAGTCTATTTGACTGCATCTTTCAAGCCTTTACCGGCTTTGAATCGGGGTACGGTTCGGGCTGGGATTTTGATCTCAGCTCCGGTTTGAGGATTGACACCTTTTCGAGCAGCTCTTTTAGCCACCAAGAAGGTTCCGAATCCGGTCAAAGTTACTTTACCACCTTTCTTCAAAGTCTCTTTAACGGTTTCCAAAGCGGCCTTAACGGCACCTTCGGCGTCCTTCTTTGAGAGACCGGCCTTTTTGGCCACGGCAACTACCAATTCTTCTTTGTTCATTTTCTGTCACCTCCTTCCTCTCTTTTGTAAATCGATAAAATCATTTTTCTTTTTGCTCTTTTAGATGGTATCTAACGCTTAATAAAGCTTACTACTACCAAATACCACAGCTTAATAATATGTCAAATCGACCTCGACAAGCTTTGAAGATAAATCTAGACAACATTATCGAACACTTCCTGAACGTCTAAATTTTCTTCCAACTCCTCGATTAGACCATTGTAAAGCTTTTTTTCTTCCATTGTCAATTTTATGCGGGTTTTCGGAAAGTAGCCGACACCAAAATCGTCAATTTTAGCGTCTGAGAGCGAGTTTCTGACTTCATTGAAAAAAGCCAGATCCGCAATCAAACGCAGTCCGTTTTCGCCTTGTTCCTCGAAATCGTCCGCTCCCAGTTCTACGATTTTCTCCAGCCAAAATTCTTTTTGTGCCGATTCAATTTCCAAATCGACAAAGCCCGCTCGTCGAAAGTTCCAACTTACTCCACCGTCAGCCATTTTGCCTCCGTGATCCTCCAAAGTCTTTCGTAATTCGTTCACGGTGCGGTTTCTTTTATCAGTGATAACCGTAATCATTAACATTGTGCCAAAAGGACCGATCCCCTCATAAACAAGCTCTTCCAGGTCGGCATTTTCACGGTCACCCGCCTTTTTAACGAG
>CAIUEV010000043.1 GCA_903898335.1 uncultured bacterium
AGTCAACTAAATACCTTTGAAAAGACAATTGGCTGACAAACTCGTATAAACTACTTATAATCTAGAAGTATTAAATGTCAAATTATTTTTATCTCATACAAGGATGCGACGTCTTCAAGAAAATTATTCCCAATTGATTTGGACTTTAGCCAGAACCGACTTTAAATTGCGTTATCATGGGTCTTTTTTGGGCTATATATGGGCGGTTTTGAAGCCTCTATTGATGTTTCTGATCCTCAATTTCGTTTTTTCTTCGGTTTTCAACCCCCGAAGCACCGGTACTGAATACTATTCCATTCAGCTGATAGTATCAATAATACTCTTTAATTTCTTCAGCGAGGGAAGTATGGCCGGACTAGGCTCTTTGATTCAGAAATCGGCGTTGGTAACCAAGATTTACGTTCCTCGTTGGACGATTATTGTAGCCGCAACCCTCAATTCGCTTTTGATATTTTTGATGAATATTTTTGTGGTGGTGGTATTTTTCATCTGGTACGGTTTTCTGCCCTCTTTTTTAGCGGTAATGAATTTTCTGCTTTTTGTTGTGCTTACTTATCTTTTGGTTTTAGGTTTTTCCTTTATTTCCGCGCCACTTTTCGTGAAATTCAGAGATTTATCACAAATTTGGGAGGTTTTGGTCTCCGCTCTTTTTTATGCCTCTCCCATTGTTTATCCTCTTTCGATTTTACCGGACGAGTACAGAAAAATACTGCTTTTTAATCCGATGGCTTACATTATTCACTTCAATAAAACGGCTTTAATTGAAGGGCGGTTTGCTCGTCCCTTTGATTTGCTGATTTTTATAATTTTGGTTGTATCTTTTTTTGGAATTTCAATTCTGGCTTATCGAAAAATGGAGGCTAAAATTGCGGAAAATATTTAAATTTTGATCGATGAATTCTTTTTTAAAGCGATTAAGAGGTTTTAAAGTCAAGGATATTATTTCGCTTTCGAGGAAAGCAGAAACGGTTTTAAAGAGAGAGGGTTTCGCTAAAACCCTCGACTATTTCTTTAAGTATTTGCGTTTTGGCCGTCGTTATTTTCAAATGGCCGTTATTACGCCGGAAAAATACAGAAAATTTCTGGAGATGAGAGAGTTTATTGATAAAAAAGCCGTTAAAAAAGAATTGGAGGGGTTTTCTTATCGACCGAAAATCTCCGTAATAGTGCCGGTTTTCAATGTTGATCCTAAGTGGCTTAACGCTTCGATTCAGTCGGTTATCGACCAGTTTTACCCTAATTGGGAGCTGTGTCTTTGGGATGATGCCTCTACAAACGAAGAGACGCTAGAGTGTTTGAACAATTGGAGGGAGAAAAACGACGGAAGAATCAAGATCGGATTCGGTCGAAAGAACCAACATATTTCCGGAGCTTCAAATGAAGCTCTCAAACTAGCGACGGGGGAATTTGTCGTTCTCTTGGACAATGACGATGAGTTGGCGCCGAACGCTCTCTTTGAGGTGGTAAAAGTACTTAATCAAAATAGTAAACCGGACTTTATTTACAGTGACGAAGACAAAATAGATTCTGGTGGTCGTCGGGTCAGCCCCTTCTTTAAACCCGATTGGTCTCCGGATTTATTTTTTTCAATGAACTACACTTGTCACTTGAGCTGCTTCAGAAAACGATTGGTTGATAAAATCGGCGGTTTCCGCTTAGGTTACGAAGGCTCTCAAGATTACGATTTAACGCTCAGAATTGTTGAGAGAATTAAAGCGGAAAATATCTTTCATATTCCCAAAGTGCTGTATCATTGGAGGGAATTGGCAACTTCTACGGCGGCCACCCCGGGAGCGAAAAAATACACATCGAATGCTTCCTTGAAAGCCTTAAACGATTATTTGAGAAGAAACAAAATAAAGGGCGAGGCGATAGAAGGGCAAGTGCCCGGTCGTTTTTATTTGAAGCGAACGATTTCAGATGAGAATAAAGTCTCGATTATCATTCCTTTTAGAGATCAAGTGGCAGTTTTGCGTCAGTGTTTAAATAGTATTTTCAGAAAAACCGATTATTCCAATTATGAGTTAATTCTGGTTGATAATCAAAGTCAAGAAGAAAAAACTAAGAAGTATTTAGCCGGTCTGGAGAAAGATGAGAGAATCAGAGTATTAAAATATGAAAAACCTTTTAATTTTTCCGCTATCAATAATTTTGCCGTTAAGAATTGTGAAGGTGATTATGTGCTTTTGCTCAACAATGATACCGAGGTAATTGATGGTGGTTGGCTGACGGCGATGGTTAGAGAAATTCAAAGATCGGAAGTCGGGATTGTCGGAGCCAAACTTCTTTATCCCAATAAAACCATTCAGCATGCCGGAGTCGTTTTGGGGATGGGGGTGGCCGGACACGCCTTTAAATACTTGCCGGACGCTAACGAAGGCTATCGTAGCCAGGCTAAAGTCCTGCGAAATTACTCAGCGGTGACGGGGGCCTGTCTTATGACAAAAAAAGATTTATATCAAAAGGTTGGCGGTTTGGACGAAGAAAATCTAAAAATAGCGTATAACGATGTGGATTTTTGTCTGAAGGTGAGAAAAGCCGGATTTCTAGTCGTGTATACGCCCTATGCCAAGCTTTATCATCACGAATCTTTGAGCCGCGGTGACGATGAAGAATTAAAGAAAAAAGACCCGGAAAGACTCAAAAGAGTTGAGGCGGAGAGGCGTTTTATGGTTGAAAAATGGCAAGAATGGATTGAAAATGACCCCTACTACAATCCCAATCTAACTCGAAAAAGGGAAGATTTTTCTTTAAGAACGGAAAAGCTTCCGCCCAAAATGATATAAAGCTGCAAATATTAAAGCAAAAACGGTTAGAATTGAAAAATATATTTCAGGTTTCTTCTTGTATTTTCTCCACCAAAAATCAAAAACGCTGGTTTCTTTTGGCGGCTGATACTCAATATTTTTAATCAGAGGTTTCCCTTCGGCGATTTGTTCCATCGGCGGAGTGTAGATTATTCGAAAGTTAAGGGGCTTTTTCTCGTCGAAAACTTGATTGTGAATAAGCCGGGCATTTATCAAGTATGGAGCGAAGGCGGGAACATATTGATATTCGCTGCTGGCCAAAGTGTTGTGACCGGTTTGACGATATACATCAGCCAAGGTTCGAGGAAAGATTCCGTAACGAGCCAGAACCCCCAACATTTGAAAAGTTAGGCTCA
>CAIUEV010000044.1 GCA_903898335.1 uncultured bacterium
GTAGCTTAGTTGGTAGAGCGCCTCCATGGCATGGAGGAGGTCAGGGGTTCGAGTCCCCTCGAGTCCACAATAAAAAAAGACTTTTCGGTCAGAAAAGTCTTTTTTACTTTTTACTTTCCTCTACACCACCAAATTAACTATTTTACCGGGAACATAGATTAGTTTCTTGATCGGCTTACCGGCCAAATGCTTAGCCACCAGGGCTGAAGCCATTATCTGTTTTCTTACTTCCGCCTCCGTTGTTTCAGCGGAAATTTTAATCACATCGCGTTTTTTTCCATTCACCTGAACCGCCACTTCCTTTTCTTCAATTTTAAGCAACCGAGGATCAGCCGTCGGCCAATCTTCCAAAAATATACTTTCCCTCTCTCCCAAACTTTCCCAAAGCTCTTCCACCAAGTGCGGCGCAAAAGGAGAGAGTGCTTTCAAAATAAGAGAAAAATCACTCTTTATAATACCGCTGGTCTTATTTTTGAAATGATTAATTAAAATCATCAATTGGCTGATAGCCGTATTGAAACAAAGATTTTCGATATCCTTCGTCACTTTGTCCAAAGTAAAATGAAGGAGTTTAATGCCGGCTAAATAGCTCTGCTCAGCTAAAAGCTTCTTTTTCTCATCCTCCTTCTCCGCAACTCGCTCTCTCAACCACCAAACTTTTTCCAAAAATCTTCTCACTCCGGCTATTCCTTTTGTATCCCAAGGCTTCATGTCTTCCAACGGACCCATAAACATTTCATACATTCGGAGACTGTCCGCTCCCCATTCCTTAATAATATCGTCAGGATTAATTACATTACCTTTACTTTTTGACATTTTATTGTGATCGGGGCCCAAAATCATTCCTTGATTTCGCAGTTTCAAAAAAGGTTCATTAAAATCCACAATTCCCGCGTCTTTAAGCGCTTTTACAAAAAAACGGGAGTAAAGCAAATGCAAAACCGCATGTTCCGCTCCGCCCACATACAAATCCACCGGTAAAAAACGACGCATTTTTTCCTGAGCGGCAAATTCTTGATTATTTTTCGGATCGACATAACGAAGAAAATACCAACTGGAGCAAACAAAAGTATCCATAGTATCCGCCTCTCTTTCCGCTTCTCCACCACATAAAGGACATTTCACTTTGAGAAAAGAATCTAATTTTTTGAGCGGTGATTCTCCGGTCGGCACAAACTCCACTCGATTCGGCAATCTGACCGGTAAGTCCTTTTCCGGAACCGGCACTGTTCCGCATTTCGGGCAGTAAACAATTGGGATTGGCGCACCCCAGTAACGCTGCCGGGAAATAAGCCAGTCTCGTAGACGGAAACTGACTTTTCTGTCTCCCAGCTGCTTTTGTTGCAACCAATCAATAGTTTTTTCCTTCGCCCGCGCCACGCTCATTCCTTCCAGAAAAGCCGAATTCATCATCGCCCCCTCGTAGCCGGCGAAGCAAAGTCTTTCTCTTATTTTCGCAACAGGCAAAGTCCAAACAATAAATTCCGGCACAAAATTTTTATGATTCAAAACTTTCAGTAGCATTTTATTTCTCGGATCAAACCCCTTACGTCTCGCTATCTTCTTCATCGCCCCCTCCAATTTTGTTTTAATCTTTTCTCCTTCCGAATCTCCCTTTAAAACTCCGTCTTTAAAAACAAAAGCTACATATTTGTTTCTAATCACTTCGCTCCAGAAGCCTTGCTTGAGAAATTTACGCACGATTTTGGTGTATTTTTCAAGCTCATTCTCGTTTCCCAATTCAATTATCCAACCGTAAGGCTTTTCTTCCGCTCCTCTGCCGCTCGATCCACCAACCAAACCTTTTTTAGACGAATAAAAATCTTCCAATTTAAAATTTTTCGCCAGTGCATCAAAAGCCTCCTTCGGCCGCTCCAAGAAAGAATAATTCAAAAAAGCCAGCATTTTTTCCTCACCATAAACGACCCTTTTTATCTCCAAGCCGTGTTTCATGGCGAATTCAAAATCCCTTTCATCGTGAGCCGGCACCGCCATAATCGCACCGGAACCGTAATCTCCCATAATATAATCGGCCGTCCAAAGAGGCATCGGTCGATCCGTTGCCGGATTAACCGCTAAAAGTCCGTCCAGAGCCACGCCGGTTTTTTCCTTGTTCAATTCCGTCCTCTGCAACTCATTTTTCTTTTCGGCCGTCAGCTGATATGCTTGAATTTTCGATTTATTGAACGTCAACTCCTTCAAGCCTTCGATTGTCGAGCCGTCCGGTGCCAAGACCAAAAAA
>CAIUEV010000045.1 GCA_903898335.1 uncultured bacterium
AAAGTTCATAAAGTTCATAAAGTTCATAAAGTTCATAAAGTTCATAAAGTTCATAAAGAAACCCTTAGAGGTCTTTCTAGCTTTACAAACTTTCTAGCTTTAAAAACTCAACATCTTTCTAGCTTTACAAACTTTTAAACTTTACAAACTTTCTAACTTTCTAACTTCCTCAAGTGCGGGCGAAAATCAAGGCTTTGGCCGAAGATAAATTTATTAAAAACAATACGATCTATTTTCTCGGGTCACTTTTGGTGGCTTTTTTCAGTTATCTTTACCATCCTATTTTAGGCCGGATGATGCCCGTTGCCGATTTCGGTGAAGTGCAAACTTTGCTGTCTTTGGTGGCGCAGACGGGCGTTTTTTTGGGAATTTTCAATGTTATCGTCGTTAATATCGTCGCTAATGCGCAGGGAGACGCAGAAAAACTGAAAATAATTTCTCGGCTCTATCGTTTTGCGCTTTTTGTCTCGCTTTCTTTTGCCTTGCTTTTGGCGCTTTCAAGCCCTTGGTTGGAAAGTTTCTTTAATTTTCATTCTTTCTGGCCCTTCATCAGTTTGGCCGTTATCATTGCCATCAGTGTTTCTTTTACTTTTAGACGCGCCTATCTTCAGGCGGTGAGAGATTTTTGGGCCGTTTCCATCGCGGGTATTATCGGCACGGCCGGTCGTCTCATCTTTGCGATCATTTTGGTTTATCTGGGTTTTTCTTCCTTCGGTGCTATTTCTGCCATTGTACTGGCCGATTTGTTGATTATGCTTTTCGTTTTTCAAAAAACTCGAGAGCGATTTTCTCTCAAGCTGGAAGCGCAAACGGAAAAACCGCGCGGTTTGAAGCGCGAGCTCAAATACGGTTTTCTGATTTTCTGTGCCAGTGGTTTTGTCACTTTTCTTTACACTTCAGACATTTTAATCGTGAAACATTATTTTCCCGCCACGGAGGCCGGACTTTACAGTGGCATTGCGACCATTGCCAGAGCCATATTTTTCATTACCGGTTCGGTGGCGGGTGTACTTTTGCCTTCCATCAAAATCCGAAATTCTTTCACGAAAAATCATCGGATTTTCAAGAAAGCTTTAGCTTTAATCACCCTTATCGGCGGCACCACCGGTTTGACTTTCTCTCTTTTCTCTGATACAGTAATTCGCTACTCCATCGGAACCAAATATACACAGATGGCGGAGTTTTTACCGAAGATGAGTTTGTTTCTGTTTCTGGTTTCCGTCATCAATTTGTTCTTCGTGTATTTTTTGGCTCTAAGAGAGTATTTGTTGATTCCGATCGCTTTTTTGAGCGGTTTGCTGATTGCGGGACTTTCCTTTTTTAGGCATGAAAATCTCAACACGGTGATCAACAATTTTCTTTTCAGTTCAATTTTTACCCTTGTTTGGCTCTTGCTCCTCTATTGGAAGCGCAGCCGAAAAGTCAATGCATCAAACATCGTTCGAACAAACTAATTCTGTCGTCTCTCCTAAAACCAAAAAATTGGTCAGCGTGGTCGTTCCCGCCTTTAACGAAGAAAAAAATATCTTGCTCTTTCACCAGAAGCTGACGGAAGTCATTGATCAGCTGCCGTACGATTTTGAAATTATTTTTGTAAACGACGGTTCACGCGATCGGACACTTTGGGAAATAAAACGCTTGGTGAAAACCGATCCGCGCGTCGATTTTTTGGATTTTTCTCGGAATTTCGGCAAGGAAATCGCTTTGACGGCCGGAATGCATCACTGTCGGGGCGAAGCTTGCTTGACGTTGGATGCCGACCTGCAACACTCGGTCAAGATCATTCCCGAATTTTTGAAACGCTGGGAAAAAGGTTATGAGGTAATCATCGGGGTGCGCAAATCGAACAAGGGCGAAAGTATTGTCAAGCAACTCGGTTCAATGTTATTCTATAAAATAATCAATCGCATCGCCAACGTTTCCATCAAGCCGAACGCCACCGATTTTCGTCTGATCGATCGAATCGTCCTTGACGAATTTGATCGTTTTACGGAAAAAAATCGAATGACGCGCGCGCTCATCGACTGGCTGGGTTTTAGGCGCAGCTATGTCTATTTTCACGCCGGTAAACGCTTGGCCGGCCAACCAAGCTACAGTTTTTGGAAACTTTTTCGGCTAGCCCTCAACAGTTTTGTTTCTTTGAGTCTTCTACCCCTTAAAATCGCCGGCTACTTGGGA
>CAIUEV010000046.1 GCA_903898335.1 uncultured bacterium
CCTGCCGAAATATTTTAAATTTTTTATTACCCGAAGAGTCAACAATCTAAAATTCTTATTAATGAAGAAATTGATCAAAACCTGGAAGACAAAAAAATAGGCTAAAAAAGAAAATAAAAGAAGCCAACTTTTTTTCTTATAAGCTTTTTCTATTTTGCGATTTATTTTTCGAGTATTGAAAATTTCCGTAATTGGAATATTGCGTTTCTCATGCCGAAGAACCATACACTTTAGATTGCATTTGCAGAAAATTCTTTTTCTCGGAGAAACAATGGAAATAAGTTTATCTAGGTTGCATAAAAGACGGGTGGACTCGATCCAATCTTTTTTACGCAGTCCGTTTATTTTGGAGACTTTGTCCAAAATTTCCGAGCTGGGCACAAAGTCCGCTTTATCGTATCGACCCAACCGCCAAAGCGGATTAACGCTAATGGCTTTGATAACTGAAAATTTATCAAAAAAAGGAAAGAGCGTTTCCATTCTTTCAAAACTCTTACCTCTTACCATGGCGCAATAAAGATAAATGGGCAATCGAACGGCCTGCATGTTTTCAATGGCCGTCTTCTTGGTTTTTAAAAGACTTTGTCCTCGGATGTGTTCATAGGAGGCGTCGTCGGTGGCGTCAAACTGAAGGATAACACAGTCTAATCCCGCCTTTTTCATTTTTTTGGCGTATTCCGGGTCGGCCAAACGAATACCGTTGGAAAACATTACCACTTTCTGACCGTTTTTTTTCAAGGTCCGAATTATTTGAGGAAGATCTTTTCTGATTGTCGGTTCGCCGCCTGTCAGAAAAACGACCGGGAATTTCTTGATTTTATCGAGACTTTCAAGACTTAAGTCCTCGATTCGGATATCGTTGGCTTTCGCATAACATAGAGGGCAATTAAGGTTGCACCGATTGGTGAGAGCCGCCGCCACTTGACCCGCTTCGGCATCCAGCGGTGCGATGGCGGTTAAACTGCGGTAAATTTCCGGATCATTCCAAGTGTGGTCGAGAGTGAATTTTCCGTGCTCGGCGCAATTTTTTTCCAAATAGATCTTGCCGTCCTTTTCGAAAGTGACAGCCGGGACTTCTTTGAGGCAAATATTGCAAAGGCTCTTGGTTCTTTTGATCGTTTTACTTTTTTCCATTTGATTTTGTTATTGACCCGGTTCTTTAATCCGATTAACATAAAAAAGCCATATTAGCTTTGCTAACAAATAAAAAATATCTTTGAAAATCGGATTTGTAAAATAGAGTCCGAGCCGGAGCGGTTTTTCCGGTAATTTTAATATTCGATGAGCCGATGCTGTCCAATTTTCCTCTGATAAATTATATTGAAATTTTTAATTATCGATTTTCGCCAACGACGGTCGGCGCTTTTCTGACATTGTTTTTCTTTATGGTGGTGGCTTTGGTCGGTGCCAAGAAATTGAAGCTAAACTTTGGCGCCGCCGCACTGATGGCCTTGCTGGTCTTTGTCCTTTCCAATGTTATCTCCAGGGCGATTTTTATTTTATCCAGAATTTATTTGCATCACGATTTCGAATTTCAGGGTCGAGTTTTCTATCTCTTTACCAACCAAAAAGTCTCAATCGGTTTTTTGCTGGCCATTATTTTAGCCGTTCCCATCGGACGTTATGTCTATGATCTGAAAAACGGGGTGGGAAAATATTTCGATTTGATTATGTTTGCCTATCTTTCCATTTTCTTCAGTCGTTTAGGGGGCGCTCTGGTGAGGTATCATCCGGGCAGAATAACCGATTCGAGTTGGGGAACTTTCTATCTCGGCCACTATCGACACGAACCCTCTCTGTATGAAGCGGTGAGTCTGTTTCTGATTTTTGTTATTTCCGTTTTGGTTGTCAAAAGAATAAAAACCGAGGGGATTTTAGGCTTGATAATTTTAGCTTGGGTCTCCTTTCGAGAGTTTTTACCGATTTTTTTCGCAGTGACGACTTGCTTCCAAGCCGTCTTAATAAAGTTAACGGATTTGTGGCTTCGAATTATCATTTGGAAAACGGTCTGACTTTGAACCAGATTGCTCACGCACTTCTCTTTATTGGTTCGCTTGCGGGAATCTATCTTCTAATTAAAAAACGAAAGAAAAATGCTTAAACAGTCGAGCCGAATGTTACGTATAATCCAGGATGTTTAGGGGGTCGGAGCAATGATAATCAGAATTAGAAATTTTTAATATTCATGAGCAACGAAAAAATCAGCGCCACCGCTTCCTTGGTTTCAATAATTCGATGGAGAAAAAATCCTTTGGAGAAACATTTCATTTCTTGGCGAAATCGAAAAACTTTTTGTATTTTTGAAAAGATAATTTCCGTTGGAAAAATCGAAAAATTTTTCGCTTGGCGGATCGAGCTGACAGAGATATTCGATCAAAAAATTTCTCTGGAAAAACCAAAACAGGTTCTGGAATTGGGCGCCGGTTATTCGGTGCGCGGTTTCAAGGCTTGTCTTCGAGATGAGAATTTGGTTTATGTCGATGCCGATTTGCCAAAAGTGATAGCCAGAAAGGAAAAAACGCTTAAAAAGATTTGCAGAAAAAACAAAATCGCTTTTCCCGGCAATTATCATTTGGTTTGCCTTGATGTTTTGAAAGATGATATTTTTGAAAAAGCGGAGCCGTTTATTCTCGGGAAAAATAAAACTTTAGTGCTGGCGGAAGGACTGAC
>CAIUEV010000047.1 GCA_903898335.1 uncultured bacterium
CATTTTAAATGCTTCTAAACCAATACTTTAATTTTTTTGCAAAAATAATATTCTTTCGCCATAAATGATAGCAGTAACCCTAAAAATTTGATTTATGTTGGACATAAATTACATCAAAGAAAATTTGGAGATCGTCAAAACGGCGGCCAAGAACAAGAATATTGTCGTTGATTTGGACAGGCTCGTTGAGATCGACACTCAAAGGAAAAGCTTAATCGGCCAGATTGAAAGCCTGCGCTCTGAAAGAAAAAAGAATGGCGAGAAAATGCAAAAAGCCACCGAAGAGGAAAGAAAGACTATCGCCGAAGAAGGAAAGAAGATCAAAGAAGAAATCGCCAAACTGGAAGTTGAATACGAAAAAGTCAAAGACGAGTTCGAGGAACTAATGGCAAAAGTCCCGACTGTTCCCTCTGAAGACACACCGGTTGGTAAAGACTCCGATCAAAATGTAGAGGTCTCAGTTTGGGGAGAAAAACCCGATTTCGATTTTAAACCGTTGACGCATATCGAACTGGGAGAGAATCTTGATCTTTTGGATCTGCAAAAAGGTACCAAAGTGGCCGGTTACCGTGGTTATTACCTGAAGAATGAAGCGGTGACTTTGGTTTTAGGAGTAATGTTTGAGGCGCTCAACAAAATGATTGCCAAAGGCTACAAACCGTTTATCCCGCCCACCCTGATTAAGAGCTTCCCTCTTTTTGGCAGTGGCTACTTTAAGGATCGAGACTACAATTCGGAAATAGATGAAATTTATCAAATCGCCAGTCGCGAAAAAGATTCAACCGGCGAACTTTCCAAAGAAAAGAAATTTTTGGTCGGAACGGCAGAACCCTCACTTCTTGCCTATTTTTCTGATGAAACTTTAAAAGCGGAAGATCTGCCAATTAAAGTTTGCGGTTTCAGTCAGTGCTATCGCAGTGAGATCGGCAGCTACGGCAAAGATACCAAAGGAATTTATCGTGTTCACGAATTTATGAAAGTGGAACAAGTGGTTGTCTGCCCGGCCGATTACGAGAAAGCAAAAGCGATTCAAGAAGAAATGGTCGGTATCTCCGAAGAACTTCATCGCGATCTTGGTTTACCGTATCGAAAACTTCAAATCTGCACAGGAGATATGAGCCCCGGTAAATATCGCGCTTTCGACTTGGAAGCATGGATGCCCGGCCTTGACCGCTACGGTGAAACCGGTTCCGCCAGCAATTTTGTCGATTGGCAAGCAAGACGCCTCAATGTGAAATACGCCGAAAACGGTGAGAAAAAATACGCTTTTCTGCTCAACAACACCGCTTTAGCCAGTGCCAGAACTCTGATTGCCATCTTGGAAAACTATCAACAAAAAGATGGCAGTGTCAAAGTTCCCGCTATTTTGCAAAAATATGTGGGGAAAGAGACAATCAGTTAGAAAGTTAGAAAGTTTGTAAAGTTTGAAAGACATTGAGTTTGTAAAGTTAGAAAGTTTTTAAAGTTTGAAAGACATCTACTAAGGTTTCTTTATGAACTTTATGAACTTTATGAACTTTATGAACTTTATGAACTTTATGAACTTTCCAACTTTTTAACTTTATGAACTTTATGAACTCATTGTTCCCTTGCTAAATTCTAATTTTAAGTATAATAACGAACATGGAAAAAGATCTTTATCAAAAAGAAAGCGTGGAGGCTAACGAAAACATGGAAAGATTGGCCAAGGAAAATTTCAATCGTTGG
>CAIUEV010000048.1 GCA_903898335.1 uncultured bacterium
AAGGGAGTAGGCCCCGTACGGGGTCGAAGCGCCTCACTCCTAATGCCTTCGTGTGATGGAGATGATATAGTCCACGCGTCCCGGAAACGGGAGGAGCACGTGTAATCCCTTGGTCGCAGGTTCGAATCCTGCCGCCGGAGCCATGTGGGATTAGCCGAGTTAAAAGCTCGGCTTTTCTCTTTGTTAGAGCCTGTTTTCGGAGGTTCGAACCGTTCAGATTTTTGTTTTGCCGAAGATGAGACGAGAATCATCGGCAGAAGCGCAGAATCCGTGTCAATGCTTATGTTTTTGTCCTTTAAGAGGAGGTTCGAACCGAGCGCAGATAAAATGACCTTTCGCGCATGCTGGCCCCGTTCCGTGAATGCTTCTTTGGCATCACTGGCGAACGTAAGCACGTTGTCGGCCGTCTGAAGCCAGCTGTCCACCCGGGCATCGGTGTCATTCAAAAGTTCGTGGAGTTTTGCTTTCTCCTGGTTGATCGTTGATTTCTTTCTTGCAAATTCTTCTTCACTAATTTCTCCGGCGGCACGCATGTCGATGAGCGCGTCCAGTTTCCGCACGCATGCTTCGTAATTCTTCTGCTGATTAGAGAGGATCGCATTGCGGTCGGCCGCTTCGCGACCGTTCTCGTTCTGCAGCCACTTCATAGCCCAGCCATGGAATTCTTCAGGCGGTTGGACTTTAGCGAGCGTGCCGGTGATCTGCTTTTCCATTTCTTTCACTTCTATGCATTTCTGAGCACATGGACCTTTGCGTTTTGTGCAGTGATAATAAGTATAGTGGTGAACATTGCCGTTCTTATTTTTCTTTGTCTTGTTTTCGGCCGTGACCATGCATCCACATTCACCGCACCTGATCATTCCGGTATATGCGAATGAATGCGCTTCCGGCTTCGGTTTACTGCCACGGCCCAGGAGTGCTTGGACGCGATCATATTCATCGCGCGTGATCATTGGTTCGTGCTTGCCTTTGTGCCAGTTGCCCGATCCGGCCGGCCATTCAAACCATCCGTAGTAAAAGGGATTGTAAAGCACGCGGTAGAAACCACTTCGTGCCAATTTCTTTAAGCCCCATTGATTGACCGCGATCTCATGAACGCGCGGTGCTGTATATGTGCCACTCAAAATCATATCGAACATTTTCCGGATTATCGGAAACATCTTTGGGTCTTTGCGAATTGTTTTAAAACCTTTCATTTTATCCGGCGTGTTCATGTATCCAATCGGAGCAACGCCCGGATGCCAGCCCATCTCTACTTTGCGCCTTAAGCCACGCTTTACGTCCACGCCTTTGTTGTCGTTTTCCAGCTTGGCTTGGCTGCACAAAAGGTTTAGTAAAAATTTATCATTTGGCGAATTCTTAAAAGCCTGTCCGGGCGTGCGGATTTCGAGGAGCTTATTCTGGTCCATAAGGTAGACCAAATAGCCGGTGTCCACGGAATTACGCGATAACCGGTTCGGATGCCACGCAATGATGCCTTCGGCTTCACCTTTCTCTATTCGTTTTATCATCGCGTTGAAGATCTCCCGACCTGGTGCTTTGGCTGAGTAGGATTCTTCGAGACGTTCCACAATCTGAAGCTTTTCCCGTTTTGCGAGTGCTTCCAATTCGCTCTTTTGCGAGTCAATCGAAAGGACTTGTCTGTCTTCTTGTTCTGAAGATTTTCGAGCGTAGAGGAAGTACTTGAGTTTTGGTTGTACTTCCTGGTTCATATTATTGCGTGAGATTAAATTCTTTCAGCGCGTTCCTATAAAGATCAATCGTATTGTTGTAGCTGAAGATATGACCAGTTGAAGTAATACCGACCTGTATGAACGGAGCGCGTTCTGCTTCAATGTCTTCAGGTAGTTGCTTCTCGTAATTCATGTCGTTCCAAGTGAAGAAGATGTTACTGCCCTCCGGACGGCCGGTCTTGCTGTTGTTTTCTGATGTGAGCGTTGACTCGACCTGCACAAAGTCTGGATACACTTTGTCGAGAAAGGTACGGACCATTTCCTCGAGCTGGGCGTATGTTTTGGTGTCGCCGGTATAATCAGCAACATGATGGAATGAGACTACTTGCCCGGTTTTGGAATCAACCTCGGCATTATCGTTACTGGTCTTGCCGGTGAACGTGACCGACATCTCATCAACCATTCCCACTCCTTTGACTTCGTTCACATACTTTATAAGGCCGAAATTTCCGTAGTGGCCATAAGTTGGTTGAGCGTGGAAATCAAACGTGCCTCTGGCTGCTTCAACTACACTCCTTAGCGAAGCCGTTGCTCTATCCAGTTCGGTCTGGCTTATGGAGCCTTCTATTGGGGCAACATTGGCCTCACGCGATGCTTTGTGTGCTGAAAGAGCGTAAACCCCTGCAATCGCCCCAATGACCGCTACAACGGCGATTACTGCGGTAATTCTTATATTTTTTGACATATTGTTGTTTTCATTAATTTTTTGACGACCTACTACAACACTGGTCCTACGCCGGAAAGAAGTCAAACATTTTCCGCACGGCGTTTCTGTGCCTGCTTGCGGTAGTGTTCTATGATCGCGTCGTCTATTGCCCGACCTAGCTCTTTTTCTTCCTCGGTCGGCGGTACTTGTTCAGCTTCATTGATGGCAACTATCTCGTGTTTACTAATTGTTTCACCAAGTTCGGTTCTCACCATTTCCCATAGCTGTTTTGATTCCTGGATGGTTGGCTGGTAACCGCTCCGGATTTTCTTCAGAAGCAGGACTAGTGCTCGTTCGAATATCTCCGCGATCTTATAGGTTTTTTCTCTTTTGATTTTGGCTACCTTTTCTTTCATTACCTCGAGTTCCTGAGCAAGTTTAAGGTCGCGTCGTTCTACCCATCGGTATTTTTTAGACCACTGTGCCAGTGTTCGGACAGTTGGAGCTGGTCCCAGCCTTTCTCTTAAAGCCTCGGAATCTGATGAAGGGTCACTGAAGCCTCGCTGAAGTCCTTCCCATGAGCGATGGAGCTTTGTGAGACTACCGGCATCGCAGTACAGAATCCATGCGGTGTACTGCTGTTTCGTTTCGCCGGGCATTTTTGATGCTGTTAATGTTGGTAATTTCATATAGTTATTTAGGTTATGCACAGATGTGCGTATTACTTATACTGTCTTAATAATTTTTTTTTATTTTCTAATTCTTAATAAGGAGGTCATGGTGGTCCCGGGCCGGAGTTCACAGTGGTCTTTGACCGGGGACCACTATGGTCTCCGATAGACATAAGCTGTGGATTGATCCGGTACTGGGTTCCGCCCCATCGTCCATGTTCGGGACTCTTTGTTCTGGTTTCAATCAGGCCGAGTGCTATCAGTTTCTTTCTTACACGCTTGCAGGTCGAAGTACCGAATCCATAGGCTTCAAATCCACGCTGGCGGCCGTCCTTTGTATTAAAAGATTTGTCGGTGTGCCAGAACCAACCGTCCTTGCCTCCATGCCGGTTGGAAAGATGGCAGAGCACCATCAGAAAATCGCGCTCGGCATGCGATAACACGTTGCGGAATTTGTCGCTGTCGAATGGCGTGTGCGGTGCCGGAAAGAAATTCGTATGTTTACCACGTGTTGTCCGGTTCGGTTGATTCATAAGATTCACTAAATATTTCTGCTACTTTTTCACTGACGGCTTTCTCGACCAGGACGCCGATTTCGTGGTTGATCGGATGAAAAATATTGATGTTCTGTCCGGCCACCTTACGTGTTGGGTAAACCAGCCGATATCCGCCTTCGCGCCTGGAGAATACCGCTACCGATCCCATCCAGAATTTGCTGTCCAGGACAAACGAAACAAACCCCAACAGCCCGTCCTGGGGTTTAACCGGATAGAATTGAATTTCGCTAATTGTGGTTGGGTGTAAGGTCATGGCTTTTCACTACTTTTTTCTTAAAGTCGTCGATGGACGGCTCACCCATATAGGTGATCTTGTAGAGTTTAAAAAGATTATTCGCGCGCAAAGACGCCTCCACATCGGAGAGCTTCACGCCGTAACGTTTCTCGTAGAGTTTTTTAAATTCTTTGACTGCTTCCTGGGGCAACATAAAAGGCTGGCCCCTGCTGGGAGCTAGCCTTTATCTGTCTATTCAAATTCGTCGGTCTAATCGAGGCACCTTAGCCTCAGAGGGAAAATAAATTATTTTCAGAGTAAGCTGGAAAACGAAAAACGGGACCACGACTCTTGTCATCAATTGCACAAGCCAAATGGCAGTGCCGATAACAGTAGTCGTAGTCCCGTCGCGTTTAGACTGAGAATTCAGTCGCCGTCAGACCAACTAACACTGATAAATTAAGTATAACTGATTTTATGCGGGACCGTCAACGTCAGTAATCCACTAATGACAACTTTTGCCATTTTTGCCAGCAAGAGGTACAATGTTTATAAGGAATTTTACTTATGCCCAGTGAACCAGCCGAAAAACTTTTGACCATTGAGGAAGTAGCAAAAATCCTTCGAGTCAGCACGCGCTCTGTAACTCGGTACATTGAATTTGGAAGATTGAAGGCTTCTAAAATTGGTGTATGGAGAATTAAGCAGTCTGACCTCGATAACTTTTTGGAACAGACAAGCAACCAAAAGAAAAATCGCTATGGCAAAAAAGATTAATTACGACAACTGGTCAAAAGAAGAGCTTGTAAAAGAGCTGCGACGTATCAAGGAAACCAAGTACGGACTTGTTTGGCATCGAGACTTACCTGAAGAAAAGATTGATGTCCTTATCAATCCAGACGCGGCAACGCCCAATGAGATGTTTCCGAATGAGATGGCCGGAAAACCCTTCCCTGTACTCAAGGAAGTAAAGGGAAAGGAACTGAATGGAGTTAAAGACGCGCCGGTTAATCTTCTGATTGAGGGTGATAACTACCACTCTCTAGCTGTTTTAAACTTCACTCATCAAGAAGCTATTGATCTGATATATATCGATCCTCCTTACAACACCGGTAATGACGATTTTATTTACAATGATCGAATTAAAAGCGACTACGTAAAGCGAGACGATCCGTTCCGGCATAGCAAGTGGCTCGCTTTCATGGAAAAGCGTCTGAAGCTTGCAAAAAATCTCTTGAAAAAAGAGGGTGTAATTTTTATTAGCATAGATGATAACGAGTTTGCACAATTAAAACTCCTCTCGGATGAGATTTTCGGAGAAGGTAATTTTGTGATTGACGCGATATGGAATTCTAGGAAGTCAGTTTCAAGCGACGCGATTGTCTCACTAAACCACAATCACACGCTTATATATGCAAAGGACATTGAGGTATTGAGAGAGGCTGTAAGACATGGCGGCAAATTTAAGCTTCCTGCTCAAGAGGATAAATTCTCGAATCCTGATAATGATCCGCGGGGGCCTTGGGTTGCTGATCCGTTTGAAGCAGCCGGAGTACGAAAAAATCTATCGTATGCAATTAAGAATCCGAATACTGGCGAAGTTTATTATCCCGTTAAGGGTCGTCACTGGGCGGTTCTTGAGGATGAGTATTTTAGATTGCTTAAAGATAACAGAATAGTCTTTGGTAAGAACGGCAAAGGCAAACCTTCGCGTAAGCGTTTTTTGAGCGACGCAATGGAAAAAGGTTTGACTCCCAAATCTATTTGGGACGATGTTGGCACAACGACAAACGGCACTCAAGAACTGGAAGATATTTTGGGTGAAAAGAAATTCAATAATCCGAAACCCGTCTCATTAATTCGAAGAATTTTGCAATTAGCCTCCGATAAAGACAGTATCGTTCTCGATTTCATGGCTGGCTCCGGCACGACTGGTCACGCTGTTTTGGAAGCCAATAAGGAAGATGGCGGTAGTCGTCAATTTATTCTTTGCACAAATAACGAAAACAATATTTGTTCGGATGTCTGCTATCCACGTCTTAGAAATGTCATTAAGGGATACAAAACTCTGAACGGAGAGAAGGAATCAGGACTTGGCGGCAATCTCAAGTACTACACTTGCGACTTCGTAGAGGCAGAGCCAACGGATCGCAATAAGCGTAAGTTAGTAAATGAATCGACCGAGATGCTTTGCATCAAGGAAAAGGCTTTCGAGCTGGTCCAAGACGAAGGCGACTTTAAGATTTTTAAAAACCACGACAAGTATCTTGGCATTGTCTTTCACGAAGATGTCATCGAGGATTTCAAGAAGGCAATAAATAAAATCAAAGGCCATTTTAATACCTACGTCTTTTCTCTTGGCGACGATCCGCACGAGAAACTATTTGCGGACGTCAAGGGTAAGGTAACCCTTTGTGCCATTCCCGAAGTAATCCTGAAGGTGTATAGGGAGATTTTCAAATAAACGTATGTGGATAGAATTCAAAAATTATCAAGAAAAAGCGATCGTAAAGTTGAAACAAGAAGTCAACGAGCTTTTAGATACAGGGGAAAATAAAATCTGTATTTTTAAAGCCCCGACCGGCTCAGGTAAGACGCTTATGATGGCGGAGTTTTTGAAGCGTCTTATTGACTCGCGCATTGATGGCAAGAAATTCGCTTTCGTATGGATTGCAGTTAATAAGCTCCATGACCAGAGTCGCAATAGCCTGAAAAAATACTATGACCAATTCGGTGTCGGCCTTAAGTGCTCATACTTCTCTGACCTAGATGATCGTAAAATTGCCGAGAATGAAATCTTGTTTTTAAACTGGGCAAGCATAAACAAAAAAGAGAATGTTTATGTGCGCGAGAACGAACGCGATAACAACCTTTCCAGCATTATTGCCCGAACAAAAGAGGAAGGCCGGACTGTTATTCTCATTATCGATGAAAGTCACCGAAACGCAGAGACTGAACGCTCGAAGGAATTGATCGAGGACATCGGACCGAAAATCACGATCGAGGTTTCCGCAACCCCTCAGCTAAAAGGTGTGTTCCGTGGCGTTGAGGTAGAGCTTAAGGAGGTTAAGGAAGAAGGGATGATCAAGAAAGAAATCGTCATCAATCCCGGCTTTGAAAGCTACAAGCTCGACAAGAAACTTGCAGATAAAACAGCAGACGAAATTGTCGTAGAGGCCGGATTAAAGAGACGTGCTGAATTGGCCAAGCTATACGAGGAGGAAGGGTCGGATGTGAATCCTCTCATGCTTATCCAAATTCCGGATTCGCGTGGAGGTTTGGATAAAAAGGATTCCGTCATACAGCTTCTGGCTAAGTACGGCATCACTACTGAGAATGGTCGCCTAGCGATTTATCTGTCCGACAAAGACAATAAAGTAAATCTGGAGAATATCGAAAAGAACGAGAACGAAGTGGAGGTCATGATCTTCAAACAAGCCATTGCGGTTGGTTGGGATTGTCCTCGCGCGGCCATCTTGGTCCTATTCCGCGAGTGGAAAAGCATGGTGTTCTCTATTCAGACCATTGGCCGAATTATGCGTATGCCAGAGCACCATCACTATAAAAATCCTGATTTAAATCTTGGCTACGTGTTTACCAGTCTGAGCGATATTGGTATTGCCGAAGACATCGCCAAAGAGTACATAACGGTTTTTGAAGGAGAACGTCGAGATGATTATAAAGATATTGATCTTATCTCATATCACTCAAAGCGTTTCCGCGAAGAAACTCGATTGTCATCTGACTTCGGGCCGCTTTTCATGCAGGCTGCAGAAGAATTAAAGTTGAAGGATCGGATATCTCTTAAGCACAGCATTGTTGATACAAAACTCATTGCGAGTGGCCGAATTACGGATGTAGACAAAGAGACCAAAAGTATCGATAAGAAAGGTACTCTGGATATCCCAAAGAATGAGGTTGAGTTGCAAAATGCTTTTGACTATTTTGCTCGTGAAAATCTAACCCCATTTGCACCTGAGCTTCGATCGATCAAGCGTATCAATGATTCGATTTACCGGTTCTTTGATAAGAAATTCAAGATGGGCGTGGACGATTGGGCAAAGGTTCAGGCCATCGTTCTTGCAGAAGAAAACCGCCAGGCAGTCATAGACGTCATTAATCGTGCAAAAGAGCTTTACCAGGATGTTGTCGGCCGGGGCAAGCATGAGCTGGTTGAGAACGATGAGCCTTGGAATGTGCCGCGAACGATAAATTACAATCTCACTTTTGTTAAAAAAGACTATAAGAAGTCAATTATTCAACCCTACTACGCAAAAACCAAAGGCTCAAATAATCTTGCCTTGTTCGAAGAGGATAGCGATGTTGAAGTAGCGTTCATTGACTCACTGGAAAAATCGAAGTCCGTTATGTGGTGGTTTAAGAACGGCAAGAGTGACTCTACCTATTTTGCCGTTCCTTACACAGAGAATGGTGTAGAGAAAGCTTTTTACGTCGACTTCATCGTAATGTTTAAAGACGGCCAGGTAGGGTTATTTGACACCAAGGGAGGTATTTACGCTCAAACTGCTAAGGGCCGTGCAGAAGGATTGCAGGTTTATATCAAGAAGCAAAACAAAGCCGGTAAAAAACTCTTTGGCGGCATTGTTGTGAAAGATAAAAACAGTTGGCGCATTAATTCCAAAGAGAAATACTCTTACGATCCGAACAATCTCAAGGATTGGGAATTTTTGGATTTAGGATAAACAATTTCCAAGTTTGAAGATGTAGTGAAAAAGTAAAAATATGGCTGAAGAATTAAAATTCAAATTTCTAAAAGATGCACCACTTGGAAATGGCCAAGACGGAGTTTTTGGTTTCTATCACAATAATGTTGCGCCAGCCCTAAAAGAAATATTGGAGAACGATTCTTGTGTTCATACCATCGGGCTTTTTAGTAAATGGGGTACGGGCAAAAGCACCATCATCGAGATGATTCGACATGATCTAGGTAACCCCATGTTTGTATTTGATGCATGGAAGTATCAAGAAGACTCACTACGAAGAATCTTCTTAATTGAATTAGCCAACTTTCTTATTGATCAAAAACAACTTCAGCCCGAAGACAAAAAAATTCTTGACCCCCTTTATAAATCAATCGAAGAGAGTCATGAAGTAACCACTTCAGAAAACCCCACGATTGCCGTTAGTTGGTTTAAAAAGATACGGTTATTTTTAAAAATCAATTGGCTCTTAGTCTTGGCTCTAGCGTTACTTATTGTTTGGATCGTTCTCAACCTAGTATTCAAAAATGGCAATTTAGTTATTCAAACCATTAAAGACTTTACGGCCGTCATCGCTTCGTTTTCCATACTGGCACTTTTCTTTAAACCATTATTCGAGAAAATCTGGGAACGTTCGGTTGAAAAGTTTTTATCATCTCTCAATCCACTATCGACTATTAAGACAAAAGTGGAAAAGGAAGAACGGTTGAATTCCCCGGAGCAATTTGAGGCTTTATTTAGGCAGATACTCAAAAAAGTAAACAAAAAAGTCGTTATAGTTTTTGATAATATCGATCGTGTCCAAGGTGATGCAGCAATAAAAATCCTGTCAGCGATTAAAACTTTTCTTGACCCGGCTGGTGTTCCCGGTCTTGTTTTCATAGTTCCTTGCGATTCGGAAGCTATTATCAGCCAGATTAAGAGCTTCTATGGTGGCCAGGATAATGAGGGCTTTGATCCCTCTGAGTATCTTAGAAAATTATTCAATGTTGTAATTTGGACACCAGAGTTTATCGAGGCCGATCTTCACGCCTATATCAAAAAATTAATAAATGATACAGGAGAAATTAAAAGTCTTCTGCGGGGCCAAGATTCGGAAGATATTGTTTACGTAATCAGCAGTGCTTTTTCTAATAACCCTCGCGAGATAAAACAGTTTATAAACAATTTAATTGCGGCATTGGTGCTCGCTTCTAAAACTGAAGTTTGGCAAAGAATTAAAGACAACATTGCCTATCTCGCAAAGGTGTTGGTATTAAGACAAAAGTTTACATCTGCCTACCACCGATTACGTGATAAATGGTTTGAGCCTGAAAGCATAATCAAAGATAGTGATTCACCGGATTTAAGGAATTTCATGCTGAATACCAGTCGCATTACGGTTTCTAACGCTCGGCCATTTATTTATTTCAAAGAGCCAACAATCTATCAATCTCTTACGAATTCAGAAGAGATGGTTCTAAATCTTGCCGAAGGCAATAAAGATAAATTTAAAGAGCTTGCAAACGCAGAAACCAATAAAGATCAGCTTATAGATTTTGTCCGGCATTTATTACGTGAATACAGAAGCCAGAAAGAGATACTGTTTAAAATCTTCACAACCCACCTGGAAGCCTTCCACGAACTGGGAATTACACCTTCGGCGAAGGTTTATTATGAATCTCTTGCGCGTGTTTTAGATGCCGATCTTTGGCAATTTTTCCCCCAACTACCAACTAATTTAATCTTTTCCGACCTTCTTATTAAGCAAGAGTTAGATAGTCAATTCCGCGCACCTTTAATCAAGCGTTACGTCCTGGCTGTTGGAGCCGAAGATCTCCGTAAGCCAGCAATGCTAGCCACACTGAAGGATATTCTTACAAATTTAAAGAACCAGAATTCTCTCATCGTAGACGAGGACAAAACTCAGCTTGTTAAATTTATAGAAGAACATTTTTCAACAAACTTTGAAGTTGTTTCTATATTCACGACACCTGAGGAACAACTGGCTTTTATCTCTCCACAGGCCTTTGATAAATTTATTGCAAATCTTAACCGTGACAGCCTGTCGGGGCAGGTGGAAATTATTAAACAATTTAAAGAGTATATTACCAAGAAGAATAAATTTGGCGTAATTCTGCAGAAAATTACTGAACTAATAAACAAAGAGACCACCGAAAGTCCCGATTACCGAGCAGAGAAAGAAACCTTATTCGCTACATGTGGGAGTATATTCAGCGAATTTCAGGAGCAATTTAAAGCCACTAACGATGACATTAAGATTCAGCTGACTAAAAACTTCATTCAAGCCTTCACTAGCATTGGAGCTTGGGATAACCGCACCGGCATGGTTAATAATTTACGGTGGATTAGTTTCTACGCTCCGGAAGCACAAAAAAATGAGCTCGTATCACAAATTACCAGCTATTTCCAAAATGCTAGTGCTGCAAAGATCGGAGTAGTTTTTGACTACTGGAAAAAAGAATCTGCTGAAAAGTTTCTTTCTACCTACTTCAAGCCATTACTCTCTCGCGGCATGAGCGATGATGCAATACTTGAGGTTGTATATAAGAAGGCGGACAAAGACAAAAAAGCTGAATTGCTTCAGAATCTCATCAACCAAAAAGGGGCAAACAGTTTGGGCTTTATTAAAGGTTTAGCTGATAATTTACCAGATCGACCAGCGATAGTAGCAACCCTATTAACCAAGGTTACGTCACTTCCGTTCGGAGAGCAGGTCCAAGTCTACGAATACCTCCATGGTAAATTGAGTAAAAATGATGCCATTGATCTAAAAGATCAAGCAGTCACTCAAATTAAAAATCTTATTAAAAACGATACCTTAGCCTCTCAAGACGCCGGATTCAATTTCTTAATCAAATCGGATTTCTTAGGGGAGGAGAAGAAGCGAGAAATTGCCAAGGAGATTTTGGATTGGCTCCGGCAACCTGGTAAGACCCTCACTTCGGCTCATCATTTTGCCCTCAAAACAGTCGCCAGCCTAGTTGAGATTATGCAGGAAACTCCAGTAAAGGATTTTGTTTACACGCTTTTTGACATGCTAAAGCAGGATCGGGATAAAAACTCACTTCAAACAGCATTAGGCATCTTAGATGAGGTTAAACCGGCGTTCATTAACTACGAAAAAGATTTTAAAGATTTGTTAGCCCGTTTGAAAGACTGGCCCGAAAATGAAAACAAGACTTTGGTTATAGAGCGTATTCAAAATCTCAAAGCTTCAAGTCCTAAAAAAGAAGAGAAAGATTTTTGGAAAGAAGTAGAATCATTAACCGTTAAAAAAGAATCGGTTAGTGTTTAGCCGTTTCCATCCACCTCATCGCTTCCTCGGTAAAAGGTTCCTCTCCCCGGAGCATTTTGACGGCCGCGTCCATTTCGTAGGAGTGCCAACCGCTTAAAATAACGGTTCTAAGTTCTCGCACAGCTCGGAGCAAGATGAAATCCGCCCGAAAGGGCGGTTTTCGTTTTGCGTAGGCGGAGGAAGTGAACGGTTTCACTTCCGTCAGGATTCGAAAGGCGGAGCGTAATCCGGTCAGCGGACCGGATAGCGAGCCGGGGTCGAGGAAT